>QHBN01000231.1 GCA_003176995.1 Candidatus Nitrosopolaris wilkensis | reverse complement strand
AGCAACAACAGAGGTAGTAAAGCGAGTCAGAACAAAGCGAACTGACTCGAACGGCAGCATTTTGTAAAAACAAGCCCTTCTTTTGTGGTCCGACTCACAAGGCAGGCGAGTGTGTTAAATGCTTCTGGGGACTGATATCAGAGCCATAAGATAGATACGGCATTTCAAAAGGCCCAAAAAAATAATGCTTAAAATAGTCCTAGATAACCATTGTTCTTATCTGGCACAGCATGGATAAATTCGAACTTTATTCTAATAATGCATCATTATCCTTCGAAAGCCATCTGAAAGGATTACGGGAACAACCGAGGACTTCATTGCTTGAGATAAGAAATTTCGTAAAATCTCTTGGTGATAACGTCATAGAAGAAGTTAGGCCGCACAGAATTGTTTACGCTAAGTCTCTCACCTTTAGAACATTCTTGGATATACAACCAAAAAATGACTCTCTGATTATTTCTACAAGAACTAGTAGAAATGAGTCAGGTACAATTCTGACTGTTAGGACCATGCAAGAGGTGGAAGATCTCAAATCCCAAATCAAAAATGCATATCAGACTATTCAATAAAACCAATAAAATCCGCAGGAGACAAATCAATAAAATCACTAAGCCATCCTCGTTCACCAGCATCGTGACTGCAGGATCGTGGAGTAGTTTGGGGCCATCTTAATTGAGTTCACGAATTCATAATTGCGTATTATTTGAATTACAAGCAAAGGTCATTGGACGGCAATTCGACGAGATTGAAATCATTGAAGTGAATGCTTTGATATTCATGAACTGAAAGCACGCAGGGGAGTTCATGGGCTTTCAATCCACATGGCGAACACGATGATTACTGTCAGTTAAGGAGGATCTGTTGCTTGCAAAATCAATTCAAAATTGTCCACATGAGACAACTGAAACTCTACAACTGACGTATCTACGACGGTCAGCACAAATCATGTTAAAGCTGCTCAAGCTAAATGAAATCAATTAACGAAAGCAAACGAGACAAGTATCAACAAAATATAACACATCTTCTTTTCAATATTGTCAAAATAGTATTTCCGATTTTGATGAGACGGCAAAGAATAGATTTCTATACCTTGGTTTTATGTCTTGCCGTTTTAACTATTATTTTATCATTGTCACCTACCGATAACTACCTCATTCCAAAAGTAGTAGCACAAAAAGATAACTACGGTAATACTACAGGCAAGGCATCATCAGCAACACAATTTAATCAACCTGCTATCGAGTCTGTAAATATACTCTTACGAGGCCTAAAACATCGGCACAACTCTTCCAAATTGAATGAAGGCACTGCGACTATGGCATTCCATCCTAATCCGACTAATACCGTTGAATCAGTTATCGGATCTTTTCTTAATCCGAAAGTTCTATTGTCTTCTGCTATAGATCAAATTCGTAATAGTGCCGCCAGTTGCGTTAGCAGCAATGACTCTGATAGATACAGCACGATCGTTGCTGGCGACTACGATACGATGTTATTATCACGTAATATAATTCCATCTAAGGATTTCACACCTCCTTTTGATGCCCCACCTTACAACGAAATGAAAGGCCACGTGTCTGCAAAGCTTCCATCTAACACGAACTCAACATCGCCATTGAAAATATTTATTGCGAAAATCGGGGTTGGGCAAACACTAGAGCTCAAACCAGTTGAACTACAACTCGTTAGTGATTTATCTAAACCTGGGTACACATGAGCGTATCATGAGAGCCTTCCGTTCACAACTGCTACTAGAACTGCAGGTGCCAGTAATGAAGCCAAAGGAAATAATACTAATACGGCGATATCAGGAACAACCTGACAACCTAACAATTACCGACATTGGATTTCTTAATCCCACAGACTTCCCGATACTAGTGGCTATCGGATTCAATGAGATAATACGCTTCGCCATCCATTTAACAAGTAATTATTATGGATTAAAATCTAACTTAGGCTAATCTGATTTTATCGAAACGCTATAAACCCCAACTATATTTTCTTAAAGGTTTTACCTTGAGAAATGCGGCTTCGCCTTTCAACATATCCATGTGTTCTACAACCTTTGTTGTCAAAATGACCGACATATATCAGTGCTTTCGTATAAGGGATCTTGGCTGTTCTACGGCTTAACTAGCCCTCAAGATTTGCTTTTATCCGTCCTACCAATATCTCTGTCTCGATAGGTGCAAACTCGGAAAACTACATCGTAATGCAGTACCCATGAATCACTATTACAGATGGTCTGATATTATCTGGACGTTGAAACTCGTTTCTCCAAAATCTAATCAGATACTATAAAAGCATAGATATTGTTATTTCGACTGAACAGAGCTCGATGCAAAAAAGTGAAGATGGTGAACTACGATCCAGTCCACATCCGGCAGACCAACCGCTTGAATACCTTCATAATTGTTATCCATTCGTAAAATGGGCTGGAGGTAAAACTCAGCTATTAGTTGAATTAGATAAAGTAATTCCGTCTGAATTTGGCCAATATTTTGAACCTTTTCTAGGCGGGGGGGCCATGTTCTTTCATTTGATTTCGAACAGAAAGAGGATATTCACTGCCTATCTTGCTGACTTAAATAGAGACTTAATCACAAGCTATAAAATTGTAAAACATAATGTACAAGAATTAATCCAACTCCTTAAAAAATATGAAGCCGAATACAAGAAAGACCCTAGCGAGCGGTACTACACGCTAAGAGATACAATTAGACCCAAAAATGATATTGAAAAAGCTGCGAGGTTCATCGCGCTTAACAAAACGTGCTACAATGGGCTTTATCGAGTGAACAGGGCTGGGATATTTAATGTGCCGATCGGAAGGTACAAGAATCCTCCGATTTGCGATAGCAATAATCTAAAGAACGTCAGTCAGGCTCTCCGTTATTCCAAGGCAATTATACAGGCGAGGGATTATAGACAAATGATGCTGGAAAGGGCAGAGAAAGGCGATTTTGTTTTCCTAGACCCACCGTATAATCCTACAAGTTCTACCTCAAACTTTACAAACTATACACATTATGGATTTGGTGATGATGACCAAGAGCAACTTGCTAGCATCTTTAGAAAATTAGATAATAGAAAATGCAGGGTTCTTCTAACCAATTCAGATACCCCATTTATTAGAGAGTTATATTCTGATTTTGCGACAAATACTAAAGAAGTAAGTGTATTAAGGGCTATCAACTGTAAAGCCTCTAAACGCACCGGTCATAAAGAATTACTGGTACGTAACTATGATAACGATACATGCTTTTAACCCACCAATCAGCACATCCTCAATATTGGCGATCGACCTTGACCCCAATGACGACAAGAACACCAACCAAACCTTCTTCTCCTTTAGCACTTCCGACCGTAAAACGATCCTTTTTTCTAAACGATGATCGAACTTGCAACAGAAGGATTAGAACCTCCTTATTTCAACTAGTCAAAGAAGTCAATATGCCATAGTAACACCCTGACTACCACAAATTACATCCTAGAAATAAAAAGAGAGATCAACCCTTCACATAGGATTAATCTAAAAGCACGCCTAAAGCTATCTCAATTCTTTGGGGACAAGATTTCATTTAGCAAAATTCTGAGAAAAGAGATTTTTACTTTTTTGGATAGTTATCGCAATGCTAATGCGATCCGGCTGTACAAATGGATTGGCACAGTATACCTAGTTATACTTGTAAGATTCATTAAATGGCTATGTTTTTCACAATTGGCGACTCGTTCAAACAATCTCTTATATGAAGAATCTAAAAGATCAAACGTCTAGACGCAGGATAACATTTACATTTTAAAACGACTAAAAAACAAGGGATATTATTTGGCACGGACAGCAATACTAATACTGCTAGAAGCAGCATGAAGATTGAGATTGTAACGGGATCCAGTAAGGAAATAGGGAGAGCCATAGCTTTGACGTTTGCAAAGTCAAAGGGATATTCTGGGCTTGTGCTCAACGGTAGAAAAATGGATGAAGTACGAGAAGAAGCTGATAAGGGGTGAAGGTTGTGACTCGCTTGCAATTGAAGCCGATATCTCAAAAGAGAATGATTGTGTTAGATTAATTGAAGAAGCTCACAAAGCCTTGGCAGGATCGATGTATTAGTAAATAGCGCTGGAATTCAAACTGACGTCCCATTTGAGGAGACAACCTCGGCAGGTAGTAAAGTGAATCGATTTCATAATTTTTCAGCTGAAATTCTGTCGGGCGTCGCAGAAACAAAATATGGTGGTACAGCAGCCCTACTATCTCGGACGTGACAGTTGTTGCTGGAGAACTCAAATATAGCGAACTAGTAGCTATTTAGTATTATTCCCCTATAATCTGAAATACAACCTTTCGTTCTCGAGGGTGAGTATCCATTTCTACCAAGACTATTTGTTGCCAAGTACCAAGTATCAGACTGCCATCTTTGAAGGGAACCGTCAAACTTGGTCCAATCAAAGATGCACGGACGTGAGAGTGTCCGTTTCCGTCCTGCCAAATTTTTTCATGTTCATAATAGATCTCTTTCGGTGCGACTCGAGAGCATCTCCGGAAAATCCTTAGCGAGCCCGCGTTCAAACTCTATAGTGGTAATGGCCGCCGTCGACCCTACAACAAAAACAGTTACGATGCCATCTGCGAGTTTGCTATCAAGAACAACCTTTGCTGTCTGTTTGGTCAAATCTACGATATCGTCCTCACCTTTGGACTTAATCTGAAGAACTTTACCGAGAACTGTCATGATGGCATCATAAAAAACGGTAAAATATATGCGATGTGCGATTCAAAAACTCCCAATTCACATCAGCTGATCCCTGCGCACCAACAATGCTTTAGTTACATACAAATTCCTACATGAATTAAAATTGGATAGTTTGAAGGGAAAGGTAGTAATGCATCGGTATGAAAGCAAGGTGCTCAAATCCAACCCGCTAAAGGATCCTTATGTTCGGGAGCTCGTGATCTATCTTCCTCCAGGATATCGGCAAAGCGATTCGGCTGGATACGTGACAGTCTATGGACTCGTGGGCTTTGGCGGACAGGGGAAGATGATGCTCAATGTTGACCCATTCACTGAGACCATTGAAGATCGGATGAATCGTTTGATTTCTCATGGGAAATGTGGCCCAATGATACTTGTGTTGATGGACTGCTTCACAAGATTCGGGGGAAATCAGTATATCAATTCTTCGGCAACTGGAAGGTACGAGGACTATATCATCAAAGAAATTGTACCATTTGTTGACAAAAGCTACAATACTGCTGGCGGTGCACGTGCGCTATGGGGAAAGTCGTCGGGTGGTTATGGATCCATCGTTTTAGGAATGCGTCACCCCGAAATTTTTCACGGACTAGCAGATCACTCCGGCGACTCGGCGTTTGAGTATTGCTACCTCCCCGACTTTCCCAAAGCTATGGAGGCTTTTAGAAAAGTTGGTAGTCCAGGAAAGTGGCTGGCTAATTTCTGGAAGAAACCAAACCGTCATCAAGCAAACGACGCACCGCCTTTGAATATCCTAGCCATGGCAGCGCATTACTCTCCAAACCGTCGATCAAAAGAGATGGGGGTAGAATTGCCCTTTGACCTCAATACCGGTGAGATCTCGCAAAAAGTATGGAACAGGTGGCTTTCTTTTGACCCAGTTCGAATGGTGGAAAAGTATCGCAAGAACCTGAGCAAATTAAAGCTAATTTATATCGATTGTGGCACAAAGGATGAGTTCAATTTGCAGTGGGGCGCAAGGATGCTTCATTCAAAGCTTGAAAGGATCAAAATTGACCATTATTATGAGGAGTTCGAAGATGGGCATATGAATATAAGCTATCGCTACGATGTTTCACTTCCAAAAATCTATTCGGCGTTGTCGTAGGAATCTGAACAAGGTGTATTATAGCACATGTACAACAAATTTGAACACACCTTATGAATAAGTGATGGCTTTGACATATTACAGACGAGGCTAGCTCGAACCGACGAATATTCAAGCAAGCAAATCTTACAGAAGATATCGGTCTCTACTCCAAGCAGGCTATAGTGCTAATAAATTCTGCGAAATAAACAAGCTGGCACTACGTATGTGATACTGCTATCCCCTCGTCCGAATTTTCTTTTGAGTCGATCTCGACTTCTGTCTTTTTTCTGCTTCGATATTATCTTTTTTAATTTCTTCTAGCTCATGTTTGGATTCTGTGTCCCGTTTTTGTTTTTTTGGTGATGACAACCCTCTTCGAACTATTCGATATCCAAACTACTATTATTATGATACTATGGTCAACTAAATAATTGGGCAACAAATTGACGATCTGATCTGCTATGCATCTGTATTCCTTCTATGTGAAGTACAAGCAAGAGAATACTAATATATATTGCATATCATGTTCTTTTAAGAACATGTCACGTCGCCTGTAAAGATTCCTTTTTCGCCGTTGTCAGCATTTAATTCTATAGTTACTCCTTGCCCACATTGTCCGCTAATCGTCGCAGGTGTTAGTGGATTGCCTCTGCAGATGCTATCGGAAATTTGACTTCCAGTAAGAGAGTATTGATCGGATCCAATATGTCCCGTCTGAAAAGATCCCCCCGTGTTCTGCGATGCACCAGAAGTGCGAATGCTAACAACTTCCCAACTTCCGTGTAGGGGGACATTGCTCTTGAAAGCAACAAACGATATGCTTCCGTCCTCAAATATCGTACCATCCGAGCAAGTTATTGAACCGCTCCCGCTGCCTGATACCCCTTGGTTATTATTAACTGGCAATCCTCTTAGTGCACCATTGGAAGAAGGGATTGGTGATGAAGGTAATGATGGCGAAATTTCATTATTGATTAATAGTCCAAAATTCCCCCGAAATAAGTCGGCACTGGCATAAGAATACCATGAAGACTCCATGAGTGGTCCACACAGTGCAATGACGGAAACAACTCCGAGCTTGGGGGCAATCCCTTTATACATTCCGATTCTTTATTCTGCGCCTCCCCATCAGTTATACATTGTGTAGTTGTTTACTAGTTTGACCCTGTATAGTTATGTGTTAGGATAATTTACATGGAGGAATTATCGTAGTTATGACATGCTTATGCCATCTGTTCGTCATTACACTTCTTACATGTTGCAAGAATTGCATCCGCAGAGATAGGCTTGAAGAGCCAACTAGCACAGTCCGGGGGATGGATTCGTAGATTTGAGGGTAGAATCAAATAATGGCCAAAACCTGCCTCGTCATATTGCGACTAGATCTCTCTTGGGAGGTGGTTCCGGATTTCCAAATTCATTTGAATATGCGGAATACAACCTTATTTCTTGCCCATGTTTAATATTATAAGACCCGATAGATTTTATGATCTTTTTATACTCACCTCTCAATGGTATCAATTTCTCCGCTAATACATCCGCTATCAATATGTGCCAATTATCGCCCATCTCCATAACTCGACGAGCTAATATTATGCCGGGTCCCCAAAAGTTTTGATTGTTCTTAATATCATTCACCGCAAACACGGGACCTGAACTCAAGCCTATCCTAACACCAATGAAATCATCCGGTGATTCTTTGCTCCTGTTATAGAGCCGAAGCTTTCGATGAAGCTGTATACCAAGTTCTAATGGAAGTTGTGGATTTAAAAGAAATCCGATCACCATGCCGTCGCCTGTGGGCAAATGGATTTTCATATCGTCTGATTTAAAAGCGTCACAAGATTTGACTATACCAAATAGGTTCTCGATTTTTTCTCGCTGTTTGGTTACAGACAATAAGGGATTAGACAACCCCACTATATCTATATAGAAAAAATTTGCATCAACGACTTCTGATGATATCCCCATCTCAGATATATTCAAACCGTAGACTCCTGCAAGCTTCTTGTATGTTTCCACATGATAATCATGAAAAGGAAAGCCGGCATGCATTATAGGGACATCCAAAATAGGTTTTTGGCACAAATAACAATGCAACGAAGCAGATCGATCGGCGAAAATCAGGCTTCCATCATTGCTAATCGTGAAATCGATCCACGAAGGGTTATGATGTAGCCCTTTTATAGAAAGCATCCTGATATTCCTAGTCAATACATTATCTCCTTCAAGCTTCATTTCAAGAATCCCGTCTAGAATGGAACTTAAGATTACATACTCGTTTGTAGAAGGCGTCGTCAAGGTAAAGATGGCCTTTCCTTCAATCTTCTTCAAAAGGAAATAAAGTTGGGTCACGAAATTTATTACTGAACTTTCTCCGAAAATCGCAAATAAATGTGTCAAGGAATCAATAATCAAGAAAATTGCTCTGTTGGTGTTGTTATTGGTACTGATTGCATCAGAATTATTCATATCATTTGTTGTCGTTTTGCCGTGGGTCACTATACTCTCAGTAATATCATTGATCTTTTCTAATGCTAGGCCTAATTTCTCGTTGTCTTGCCCCTCGATTAGGTATGGGTTTATAAATACGGAATGTTCAGGCAGATCTTTTCTGCTGGCGAATAGACTTTTGTATTGATCTTCTGATAAAGTTGAGCTCATATAGATGCAATGACCCCCGTTGTCTAAACCATCAATAAAGAATTGTCGACAGTACATAGTCTTACCCGCCCCCACAGGACCGATTAGAAGTAGCATGCTGTTAGGAAGACCACCACCCTCTACCAAGTGTGATATGCCAGGAATCCGCATTGAGTTGAAAGTGTAAATCTATTAGTAAATACTTATATGTTGTTGTCGTCCTAATATTCCCTAAGAAAACTAACTCACATCACTTCCAAATTGTCAAGGCCGAATTTCTTTAGAACATCTTTGTCATGGTTCAGCAGATGCGAATATTCCATACCACTTTCGTCTGCACTTTGCGCGGCCGAGTTACTGTGCGTAAATAATAACACTCTTCGGCGAATGCACTTACGAAGATAAGCTTGAATGGTCTACAGAGTTGGCTACGCACCAAATAGGATTCTTTGATAATGAAACATGCGCTAAAAGTCTAGGAGGGCTGATAAAAATATTAAAAACCCGGTAGCGAGTCCCCCACTCCCGGTCGTTCTTTTTCGAGCCTAGCAATATTTCGAGACATGTATTCCATCGTGCCTGGGATGTGACACTTGCAAGCACAATCACTACAGTCTAAATGAGTGCTTTTCTTACAACATTCAGATAATTCGTCGTTCATCGCAAAAATACGAAAAACCTTTACAGAAGAGTAATTTTAGTCTTGCTACGGATTATAAGACACTCGTCAGATACCTCTTTGGTCAATTTTCCTCGTAAGCAATTACCAGCTTATTCGTGAAACCAGGTGTGTGTAGCAGATTTACTCTATCTGCCAAGAATCCAGAGGTCTTCCAAAATAAATGGAGTTCTTTTTTTCTTACAAGCTGTCGAAGGCCCCTCCCCTAAGCGGATGATTATATCAAAAATAGCTCGCATTAGCATATAGATTTTTAACTTCGTTGAATCGATAGATTGTGGGGTTTTCGACTTAGGCAAAAGGAAAGTATTGAGTGAATCTCATCTCAAAGAATTGGTTAAGCCGCAGCAAGGCGAGCTGCTTGGTCGTGTTATCAAGCTTGTTGGGGGGGACAATATTATTGTAAGATGCACAGATGGCAAGGTTAGAACTTGCCGTATTCGAGGGAAAATTAAACGTAGAATGTGGATTCGAGATAATGATTTAGTATTAATTGCTCCGTGGGACTTTCAAGCGGAGAAGGCCGATATTGTATGGCGATATATTGCCGCACACGCAGAGAAGCTGGAGCAGGATGGATATCTAGAAGGCCTAAAGTAGGCCCGTCTGCCCAACGTGGGGGCTACACCGGCGCAATATGCAGTTGTAGCAGAGCCGTTGGACGTCATAAACACATATCTATCCATTTCAGTAGCATTTGCCTGACCTAAAATGAGCTGAGTTTGTTCATTTAGCATTCATCTCTACCGAGAATACATTCGGTTGCTCGAATATCCAACACAACTACGAATTCGATTTATTTATTCTATATTTTATTAAATTAATAAGTCATTACGGCTGAACAAAGTGTTTTGAATTTCGATTAATGAGTGGTATTATTTTATTCATTATAATCTCATGAAAATTAGCTGTCTCAACGTCGAATGTAAACATAATTACATAGGAAAGATGGTTATTTTTATCTGTTAGAGGGATCGTGGCTCGAAGTAACTTATCATAATGCGAGCATGTGTAATCTATTTTGCCCAACAGATTCTGCCATCTTATTCTAGTATACTGGCGTGTCGCCGCAGTTATTGCATATTGCTGTGTTTCCTCCAAGTTTAATAATGGCTTCAGATCTTTGCGCTCAGACATCGAAAGCAAAAGTCCATGTTCATCAGCAACTCCCACGAAACGAATTGATGGATCTAAAGTAATAACGTCGTTACAAAATTGTTGAAAGAACTGCTTCATTCTGACGAAGTAACCTCAAAAACACTTACTTTTATACTTTTGAATGGTTGTACCACGATGGCGATAACAACAATGGATCTAGCGCCACGTACTGCTTGACCAATGCCCTACAAGTCACGAATATCGAACGGATATTTTAGTAGGGTAGGTTGGCATTCAGAGCATTTGGCTGAACAGTGGCGTGGCGTGACTAAACGTGACTCATATCTGACATTAGCTAAGAAAATTCTATTCAGACCACTTTTGAGACGATATCGATTCTGCAGGGAATACCAAGACTGATGAAAACAAAAAAATTCGACCATCTATTATCAGACAGATATTAACAAGAATTATGTGGGTTTTTTATGCATTGCTGCTTCTATATACCTATATACCTATTCTATATGGCTATCATCCGTTAGTTCATGAATATTCTTGAACTCTTAGCGGCATACTTGACAAACCTGATGATGCAGATGCTCGTCTCCTTTTGCTCCCATACTTATATAGTTCTAACTTAATAAAATAACTTTGCGTTACCTATTATGTTTGTCGTTTGTGGGCAGGACCGCCACCCCTCACTAAACATCTGCGTATCATCTATTGACTTGACCTTCTAATAGGGAGGTCCATTCTGTTGCCCCATTCTCCCCACGATCCTAAATACATTTTGACGTTTTCATAGCCGAGCACTTTTAATGCTATAAATGTATTAGCAGCTCTATATCCACCCTGGCAGTATGTGAGGATTTCGGCATTTTTGTTAATACCGGAATATATACGTCGTAACCTCTCCGGATCTTTGAAAAATCCGTTATCGTCAACGTTATTATTCCAATCGATGTTAATCGCTGAAGGTATATGCCCTGCGCTAGCTGCACGTACAACAGAGCCCTCATATTCAAATTTTGAACGCGTATCGATGAGTGTGACTGACTTTGTGTTCTTTATTGCAGATCTCACCCGCCTCAGGTCGGCAAGGATTTTCGGATTAGCTCGGCAGTCAAAATTAGAATGAGTAAAAGGATTGGTCCTCGTCTCTATTCTGTTTCCCTCATTTTTCCATCCCTGATATCCGCCGTCGAGGAGGGCTACTCTTTTATGCGAGAAATAAAGCAGTAGCCAAACTCCTCTAGCTGAGGAAGGACCAGAAATATCATCATAAAATACCGCAATCTTGTCTTTCGTTACTCCGATATTTGAGAGTAGAAGCCTCATATGATTATTAAACTGCTTGATTCCTTGTTCAGAGCTGTCAATCCAATGAAACTGCATCAAGTCCATGTTTACCGCGCCTGGAATGTGTCCTTTAATATAATCGGAAAATGGCCTAGTATCAATCAAGAGCAAATTCCATTTCTGTCCTTGATCATACAATAAATCGCTCAACTGTTTAGAAGCAATAACAAGTTGCATGTCATAACAAGCTGCAATCACTATTTTATTATCTTATACCCGGCGGATACAACTAGTCACATTAAACGGCATTGTCTAGCGATGGAATTAAGAAGGATGATAACCGCGCTGAGTGCCACTCGTTCATAAATTAATTTGGTAAGTGATTATGGCTGTGGTTCTGACATCTGCTCGATGTAGATGACGGTTGCGTAGATGATGCCAGAATGGCCGGTCAAATCATTGCCTATTCATTTCCATGCGATATGAGCAGCTCGCCTGATCTAATTTCTTGAAAATATAATTAAACATCCTAGACCGCAGCCGCTTATGTCTTAGTTGAAGTTATTGTTTAATGTAAGTTAATTTCTCTCTAATTTCTCTCTAAAACCATTAAAATGAGTAATGGCGGCGCCCGGTAGGATGTTGAATGTTCCGCATTCTTCATATCCCAAGAGTGCGATCTGTTTTGGTAAATGGTTTACAAGTATATTGACATAGTAGGAACCAAAAGGAACTGATTACGCAATAAAAAATGCTATCCAAGAAGCTTCGAAGACTGTAAAAAATATACAATGGGCCGAACTAGGCAGGGTCACCGTAAAAGTTGACAAACAAACCTTAGAGTACCAGGCAGAGGTCAGAATCGGCTTCAAGGTTCAACAGTAGGAATGACTAGCGGCTGCTGCACTACACTAAAATTCACAAATCAATCACAGGTTTATCTCTATAAGACTGGCAGCATGACTACTGCCATCATGTCTAACAGCATTCTTTTTTTCAAAATACAAAAATACTTTATTCGTTCGAGTTAGACGAAGCGACTTCGGTTGAGTAAGTTTTCCCAGTAGAAATTGTATTACAATCTAGTCCATTGTCACTGATCTGTTGCTTTTTTCTATTGTGTTTAGATCCTAACTGCCCGTATCCGTCTGCAACTCCCGCAAAAACATATCTTATACCTTTTCTTGTTAATTCGGAACTCAACATATTATTCATTTGTTCTACATCTTTCTTCACCTTCTCCTCAGAGAATTTGTTCGTTCTGGCAACAACGTATTGAAAAACATCTTCCTGATAGCAGTGGATTTCATAAAGCTGAGCCATCGTTAAATATTCAAACTATCTTGTGAAAAGAGTTGTTAGGTTAAGAAAGATTTCCAATTGAATGAACAAAATAAGGCCTCATTTGCTTTAAGTCATCTTGATATTTGAGTGGTGAACTAAGCATAAGTCACGTTGAGGAGTGAAGAATTGCTCCTCACTCCTTTGCTGCGGACTCTTTGGGTTAAGACACACGCCATACTCCCAGAAATCGTTAGGCTGGCAACTGTAAACTCTTCCAATATCACCCGCATTCACGACAAATTTGTTGTATCGTTAGGTATAATGACCGGTATCAGTTCAAGGAGTAACTGCTGGAGACTCGCGATTACCTGTCCGTTCTGGAACGCAAATAACAGGAAGTAGAATAACAGATGCTAATCAATATTGATGTTACGTTAGCGAAGCACCTTGATTGATGCAATACACTCTGAGATAATTCTAGCGGCTAGATTTGCAGTAGCATGGTTAAAATCAAAATCCGGAGAAAGCTCGACTATATCTAGTCCAATTACCCCGCAGTCTATTGCACGCTTTACGAGATAGATGAGATCGATACTCGATAGGCCTCCCGCTGACGGTAAAGAGACTCCAGGAGCAAATGCCGGGTCAATGCAATCGAGATCAATAGAGACGTATTTTTTAAACCCTGTCGCTTTTGCAACCACTTTATCTGCAATTTTCAAAACGCCCAATTCGACGAAATCCAGTGGAGAGACGATCTCTAATCCGGCATTCTGCGCATTCTCCAATTCCTCTGGCTCTGCGGCCCTCGTTCCGATTAGCATACTTTTTTTATATTCTATATATGGAGCAGAATCCGTAAGCACGGAACCATAATAGTTTTTCATTGAGGAAACGAAGTCAGGATGCGCGTCAAAATAAAGCAGACCGATTTTACCCAACACGCCCCCTATCGCGCGTAACGCTATAGTTGTTATAGAATGATCTCCGCCAATGATAATCGGTATCTTCTTCGCTGAAACTATGTCAGCTATCATCTGGGGAAGTTGTTCCCTAGTGACGTTACCTGCATCGAGGATCCGCTTATCGTCGAGACTACCACGCATAGGTGATATTGGGATAGTTTTTTCTTCCCTTTCAAAAAACTCCGAGTCATTGGATGCCGAGCGAATGCTATCCGGTGCTCTACTCGTTCCTTTCCGCTTCGCTAGAGACTTTGACTCGTCCGGCACACCAATCAGGATTATATCTGCCTCGGAAAAGGAACTGTCTCTGATAGAACGATAAAAACGAACCATGGCCTTTCGATTAATCTGTATTCGAATTCTTTCCCTGTATATATACGCATTATACTAGCGTCCTCATTTCTTTACGCACGTCAAGATCAGGTGAATGTCAAGCTTGGATTAATGCAATGGGTGCTGTGTCATCTGAGGAAATCTTTTCTTGCAAACGAATGAGGACTATTCTGTACTCTGATAATAGATAATCATTCTCATTGCCAGCCAGATTAATGAAACAATCAATACAAGGTGTTTTTCCTCATAATTTCATCAGTCCGTGTCTGACGGGTCTATATTAAGAATAAGTTAAATACGAAACCTTGAGCCGAATTACGTTTAATTCCAGGGGATTGCCTTGATTACAGCTCCCAGTAGTACGGTCTTTCTCCTACTTTAGTGAGGCGGCTCTTGAGAAAATCTAATATACTAAGAGTCTGTACCGTATTGCATGGTATTTGACGCGCTACTTCAGCAGATGGTCCCGGCAACTTGGGAGAGCTTTGGGGTGTGGATCCCGTTGACATTTGGTCTGAGCGTAGGATTAGCATACGTAATTGTATCAGCCATAAGGACTCATAAGAAATAGACCTCGAGCCCATACCTTTTCTTTTCCTTTTTTTCTATAGCTGAATATTATATGTCTAACATATGTTTGGGAGATGCGGGCAGATGCTTAATAGGAGGCGAACTGAATAAAATAACAAGTATGATCCTGTTTATTCCTGAAAGAAAGCAATGTGAACACTGTCATGAAAAGTTCAATAAACTAGACGATCTAATACAGCATCTGAAAAATGTGCATCACCAATCTGTTTCGAAGTGTCATAATTGCGGCAAGGAGTTCTTGCATGAAAAAGACAGGCTGCATCACGTGCGGGAAGAAAATGAGAGAAAGGCAGATGCGCGCAGGCATAGCAAAA
The DNA here is from genome assembly GCA_003176995.1 of Candidatus Nitrosopolaris wilkensis. Lineage (GTDB taxonomy): Archaea > Thermoproteota > Nitrososphaeria > Nitrososphaerales > Nitrososphaeraceae > Nitrosopolaris > Nitrosopolaris wilkesensis. The sequence goes on along the minus strand of QHBN01000231.1, from coordinate 8,352 downwards.
CAGGAATGAAATGAGAGACAGTTTTCAACTGATAGATTTGACAAAATTTAAATTTTTGATCTGTCTTGCGTTTATTAGATGAATCTTGCAGTAAAAATTGGTTCAACAAAAGAGAGAACGATTAGGATTAGTTCTGCTCAATCGACAAGTTTTCTGTGGGAAGGAGAAAACGTACTTTCAACACCTTCGATGATATCCGAGATGGAAGAAACTTGCAGGTTACTGCTAAAGGAGCAGTTTATCAGCCTTAGAGATTGGGATTCTGTTGGAACTCTTGTAAACGTTCGACATTTAGCAGCCACTCCTGTGGGTGCTAGTGTAGTTTTCAGGGCGAAAGTTGTATCGGCTGATGCAAGAAGAGTCTTATTTGACGTTGAGGCGTCTGATAACCTCGAAAGAATCGGCGATGGAACACATGAGAGATTTATCATAAACGTGACTAGCTTTAGAGATAAATTCAGCAGCAAGCAAAAGCAGTTGGCTCAGTTATGATGTGAAAAACTATAAAAGGGGCATGAGAAAAAGTTCTAACATTCTACTAGAGGAAAATGAATATGGCTTCAATTCAAACCACGGCTGGCGGAATGCCAGTAATAATTTTAAAGGAAGGAACAAGAGAAAATAAAGGTAAGGATGCACAAAAAAACAACATTTCGGCCGCAAAATTGATTTCAGAAATTGTAAAGACCAGTCTGGGCCCGCGGGGCATGGACAAGATGCTGGTCGACACGCTGGGCGATGTAACAATTACAAATGACGGTGCGACTATTCTGAAGGAAATAGATGTACAGCATCCTGCTGCCAAGATGATGGTCGAAGTGTCGAAATCTGTTGACAATGAAGTTGGCGATGGAACAACTTCATCAGTCATTTTCGCAGGTGCCTTGTTGGAAAAAGCTGAGGATCTGATAAGCAAGGATGTTCACCCATCTGTAATTGTAGACGGTTATACAGCAGCGGCTGAGCAAGCATTGAAGTTATTACAAAAAATTGCAGTTAAAGTAGACGTAGATGACAAAGATGTAATGATAAGAATCGCGCGGACAAGCATGGATTCCAAGCTTGTTTCTGAAGACAGCCCCACTTTGAGTCAAATCGTGGTCAATGCTATTAAGCAGATCGCCGAGGAGGGCGGAAATGATGCCCTAAAGGTAGATTTAGACAATATAAAGGTGGAAAAGAAAGCAGGTGGCTCTATGCGTGACACCAAGCTCATCAAAGGGATTGTGCTTGACAAGGAAGTTGTTCATGCAGGTATGCCGAAGAGAGTCGAAAATGCAAAGATAGCGCTGATAACTTCTGCTCTTGAAATTGAAAAGACAGAGATGAGTGCTGAGATCCGTATTAATGACCCTCAGCAGATGCAAATGTTCCTTGATGAAGAGAACAGGATGCTCAAATCCATGGTCGAAAAAATCAAGTCTGCTAACGCCAATGTCGTACTATGTCAGAAGGGCATCGACGATATTGCGCAGCATTATCTTGCTAAGGAAGGCATGCTTGGGGTAAGGCGCGTCAAAGAGAGCGATATGTACAAATTATCGAAGGCAACTGGTGCGAGGATAGTAAATAATCTAGATGACCTTGTCACTAAGGATTTGGGTTCTGCGGAGTTGGTTGAAGAGCGTAAGGTGGAAACTGACAAATGGGTCTTTATAGAAGGGTGCAAGAATCCCAAAGCAGTTACAATTCTGGTTAGGGGCGGATCACAAAGGGTAGTGGATGAGGCAGACCGTTCCTTGCATGATGCTCTGATGGTAACTAAGGATGTAGTTGAGAAACCTGCGATAGTCGCTGGCGGGGGTGCTCCCGAAGCTTATATCGCGAGTCAGTTGAGAGAGTGGTCAAGCAATCTAGAAGGACGTGCACAGCTTGCAGTTCAGAAATTCGCAGATGCGCTTGATGCAATTCCACTTGCCCTTGCTGAGAACGCAGGTATGGATCCAATTGATACCATGACTGAACTGCGTGCAAAACAATCGAAGGGAGCTAAATGGACAGGTATCAACGTGCGGGGCGGTGTTGTAGCCGACATGTTCAAGCTGAACGTCCTTGAGCCGCTGGTTGTGAAGGAACAGATCATAAAATCTGCCACAGAAGCGGCCACTATGCTTTTACGTATAGATGATGTCATCGCAGCAAGCAAGTCTAAAATGCCTGCCGGACCACCTGGTGGTGGCATGGGTGGCATGGGTGGCATGGGTGGCATGGGTGGCATGGGTGGCATGGGTGGCATGGGTGACATGGAATAAAAATGCCACAGGCGCTCACCTATTTTATAACCCTACTTTACGTTTAGTTGAGCGCAATACACAGCATTTATTTTTTTCTTCCTTTAGAACAATAGACACTAGGTCGCATCATGCCTTCCAGTTCATATCGTTCATATAATTAAATGGCTTTCTCAACGCATCGGTAGTAGATTACTCCGCTGATTGTAACATCTTCTATCTTAATAACCACCTCCTTGTTCTTTGAATTCGAACGACGTTTGCGCGAAATCATGCCGCCGGTAAGCCCACTAAATAGATTGGTCAGACCTAACTTCACCATCGAGTTAATTACGTCTTCTTCCTTTAGTCCTACTGCTTCTGCAATCTCCTTCGCTGAAAAACCTTTTTCTTTGTTTCTACATAAGAACTGGATGATTATTGCGCTCAGGTCTTTGTGAGCATCGAACTCTGCTGCATCTATTGGAGGTGGTGGTGGCGGGTTCATTCATCCATCAGTATGTACCAATATTAACCGAGCATCTGCATAAAAAGCAAGTATCCTCAAGCAAAAGATGAAAGTACGAATGTGAATGTGAATGTGACACGTCTTCTTTGTCACGGCTTAAGATATATACATAAAAGAGTAGCAGCATTCTGACTGTTTGGGTGTCAGAAAATTAGATCTCCTTTATCAGAAAAAATAAAGGCTTACTACTCCTATATGAATCCCATTGTTGTAATGCCTGATTTTTTCGTTGACCGCGTTATAAAGTTAGGATCGAAAGAGGAATTCTTTAACAGCATTAATGACAAAGCCAGGCTGGGTGGTGGCAGCATACGAGGTGTTCCAACTGCCGATATCAAGGGAGGAAATGCGACAAATGTTGCATATTGCCTAGCCAGACTAGGTGTAAAGGTCGCTTTATTTACTATGGCAGATGACATCGGAGCAGCTATCCTTAGACAGACTTTTTCGAGATTCGGAGAGAACGTGAACCTCTTGGTTACAAGCGGAAGACACGGCAGTACCACCGCATTTGAACTGCTTAACGAAAGAGATGTCAGGGTCAATATAATGATAAGCGATGTTGGAGACAACAGTAAATTTGGTCCAGATATGGTTAATTCTTCAGACCACCTGAATTATTTGAAAAATTCTGATGCTACCGTAGTCGTCAACTGGGGCAGCAATCTAAAGGGAACACAATTGGCGGAACATGCATTTAAAAATTCTCCCAAGTCTCTTCACTTTATTGACCCAGCAGATATCGAAACTAGGAAAGAGGACTTTAGAGACTCACTTAAGTATATTGCAGAATTCACCGATGTTCTGAGTATAAATGAGAGCGAATATAATTCCCTTGCAGGAGTTACGGGTCTCGAACATCTTGAACTTACTCGTGAAGATATTGTAGATCATATAAAAGATGCTGTCAGGCAGCTTGCAGAAAAAATTGATATCAGCGTCGACTTGCATACTAGAAAAGGAGCAGCATGGTCGAATGGAAAGGAAACCAGCTTTGTCCGTGCAATCAAAGTTGACGTGAGGACACTGACTGGGGCTGGTGATTCCTGGGATTCTGCTGACGTACTCGGCTACCTTGCTGGCTTGAATGCCACAGAGCGATTGACATTCGCTAATGCGACTGTTTCACTCTACCTGAGAAGCCAAGATGCGGAACCACCGACTAGCAATGAAGTGTTTGAATTATTGGAAAGGATTGGTGTATAACTGGGTGAACGTGGACCTATTAATTAATTAATTATGTTATCTCGCGCAGTCCAATATCTAGGCAAAGAAGAGAGCTGTTCAATGCGTGTTCATGCCACCAAAGAATGTACTCGTAATGCTAACCATAATGGCACATTAGTCAAGAATAAATTAGCATCGACTGATTCGTTGTTAGTGATAAAGATAGGGTTAATAGGCAAGACGAACACTGGAAAGACTACCTTTTTTAATTCTGCCACGCTTGGAACAGGAGAGATTTCCAATTATCCGTTTACAACCCAGCAGCCAAGCATCGGGAACGCTAATGCAATCACTCTGTGCGTTCACAAAGAATTAAACGTCCAGGACAATCCGAAGAATTCTCGTTGCTTAGACGGCTGGCGGTTTATTCCTATCGAACTAGTCGACTTGCCGGGATTAATAAAGGGTGCATGGAAGGGAAAGGGGTTAGGCAACCAATTTCTCTCAATTGCAGCTCAATCCGATGCACTTTTACATATAGTAGATGTTTCTGGGGGTATTGATGCATCAGGAAAAATAGCAGAACCTGGCACGGGCGATCCCATCGCAGACATAGCTGACATAGAAGAAGAGTTGGTAATGTGGTACCTCAAACTTCTAGAGGGTAATCGTGACAAGATTTCAAGAGCAATCAATTCAGGGGTTGAGGAGGTAGCCGCCATAACAGACATATTTAGAGGTATTGGGGTACGAGACCAGCACGTCAAATTTGCTCTCGAGGTTAATAAACTTCTAGGCGTTAAGTTTGATGACTGGGGACCAGCAAAGGCTAAAGATTTCTCATGGAGTTTGAGGGACATTTCAAAGCCCACCCTGATTGTTGCCAATAAGGTAGATCTGCATTATGCCTCTGAAAATTTCAAGAGGCTAAGAGAAGAATACAGAGATACAATAATCGTCCCCTGCAGCGCAGATGCTGAACTCACATTAAGACGAGCAGAAATTCGCGGTATGATTAAATATCTACCAGGAGACGAGCGATTTGAAATAAAAGATCAACAAAAGCTGAATGATAAACAAAAGTGGGCTTTAAACTTCATCCGAAAAGATATACTCGGTGAATATATGCGGACCGGCGTTCAATTTGCCATAAACGTGACTGTGTTCAAGCTTCTACGAATGAATGCAGTATATCCTGTCGCAGACACAGGTAAACTATCAGACAAACACGGGAATATTTTACCAGATGTGTACCTAATGAAATCGGGCTCTACTATTGAGGATCTTGCAAGGGAGATTCATACAGAATTAGTTAAAGGCTTACTTTACGCTATTGATATACGCGATGGTTTGAGATTGCCGAACAACTATCATATTAAAGACAGGGATATATTGTCCATTGTCTCGGCAATTAAAAAGAAAACCTAAGGAACGATGCGCAGTGGTAAAAAGACTGGAAAATAGTTAGGGGCTCCTACACATGCTGTATTCAGCGCGGGTTTTGCAATCATGCAGAGAAGTCATTAGTAACCCGTAATCAAAATGCTTTAATTCTTCATTCAGCTGGTTCAGGTCTGATAAACCATCATAAATGTCTGAAGCCTGACCCGAGGAGTTAGAAAATTACGACTGTTAGTCAGACGGGCAACACGATGGTTTCTCAGATGGGAAAGACTAGATCAATCAAAAAGCATCTGCGATCAGCATGAGAAGCCTATGTTCAATTTCTTGGTTTGTAATCATCAAGGATATCGCGGTATCGTGCATCTTTATATGCCACATATTTCACATATTCCCCGTAACTCATATCAAGCGAACATTCAGAACACCTTACAAAGGAAAAATCATCAGAGAGTTCTGCCGCATTCTTACAATCGGGGCAGCGAATTTTCATGTATACTATTCTAGGAGATAATATAAGAAGCTTTCATTCTCATGTATCGGAACCGAAATATCAAATTTCGTGGATATAGTACTATAAATTACATTTCTCTGGCGCTTACTAAATAGCCTTCAATTGTTTCACAATTGGTTGTCTGGACTTACGAAATACACGGAAGCCGCAAATACATTTGATTTCAGGCAATCTGGATAACTCCTCCACAGTCACCGGTGTCCCGCACCGCATACACTCGTAACTTACGCTTCCAAGACTCTCAGAACCACTCATTCAATATTTGTCAAAAATTATTCAAATTTAAGCCTTTTGAACCCGAATATTATCGCGCCCAAGGTTTTCACCAACCACGGATGAGTGTGCGATTAAGTCTATGGAGGGAATGGGATTCGAACCCACGGCCCCCTGCGTGTAAGGCAGGTATCATAACCAGTCTAGACCATCCCTCCATCTGAAAACACCTTCAACCAGTCGTCAACTTGAGCGTATAGATATTAATATGTTATTTGATTTTTGATTTTTAACAACCCATAACGACAAAAATTATTTACGAATTCGGGTTCGATAAGAAAAAGTCCGACATGTTAGACGTCATCCAAGAATGACTTTTATGGGCGCCGAACTATCTTATTGGCGGTCACCCAGGGTGTGTATGTGACTGGATTTCAGTTTGACCTGAATTCTTCCAAGGATACTTCAGGTTCAAACTTTTATTAGTCCCTCAAACAAAAACTGTTCCAGCAATGTCGGTTGGCGCCAACGATGACAGCCTGAGAGTCGTAGCAGAGAAACTAAAGCAGCTCACCGACGACACGCAGGAACAGTACGAAGCATTCATCGATGCAACTCAACTTTATAAGAAAGGAAACGTGAATCAAAAAGATTTCCTAGCCAAGTTAGCCGATTATCTCATTGGGATGACTTCATTAAATTTTATTGCTATTCAGGTATTATTCGAAGTCAAATTAGCGATCCAAACAAATCTCTCAAAAGGGCAGATCCCTGTCCCCCCTCCTTCCAAGACGGGCCGCGACATGGAGGGAGTTGGCTTGGTAGACGTTCGAAAAACTGCTGGCGTCGTCGCCGACTCTTCTCAAATGACACCACTTAGCAGCCCGACAAGGTCCGCGAAGGTTAAGAGTTGCATTGTCTGCGCATCCACTATTCCTGACCAGGCAAAGTTCTGCAATAAGTGTGGCAATTCGCAATAATTAAAAACGCGAAAAGAATATCATCAGTTGATGAAAGTATTCAATGCTAGGGCCGCGACGGAAGAATACATGTCTACTCATTCCCTTACTTTTTCTACTCCCGAGATGACTCTGAAGAAATTTGCTATGTGGCTTGGGGAACAAGTAGATGTCCCTGGAGGAAAAGAAGGAGCTATGCCACGACTGACGCTCTATCTTGAAGAAAAACTAAGAAAAGACAAAGGCTCCTTCCTCGAGTTAATGCCCGATACAAATGAGACGTTCAAACCCACCGGGGCAGTTAAAAAGCTGTATGACTTTCCTGAAGAAGGAACAGCCGCGCCAAAATCTATTCCGTCAAGTGCAGATAACTCGAACCCTAACAATGGCATATTCTGTACAGAGTGCGGATCTAAAATAAAACCGAACTCGAGATATTGTACAAAGTGTGGTGTAAAGCAAGAATAGTTAGATGACAACGAGACTCGCAGTTATGCGCACAATTTGGTTCTATCTGCAAACAATGCAATGTATATGTTGATTAAGTGTTTATTTTCATTCCATTTCTTTCATTTTCCTTTTTTGCCTTTCTCCATAACCATTTAACATTCATTATCTCGTCTGAATCAGACCATGTAATATTCAGTGGTGGTGAAGGAACGAAGACTTCAGACTACACCTAATATAGAATGCTTACAAAATTCCATAATTTTTTGTGATACTCAGCCCTGTATACTAGCAGAACCCACTAAAAAGCACTGATATAGTCCCAGAGGACCCGAATCTCAGACTGATGCTCAACAGCGATTAATTAATCAATATTAGTTATTTACAGATAAATTATCCTTGAATTATACAAAAAGAATTATCCTAGTTTATAACAATCATCAAGTAAATTGATGGCCATGATCAGCCAAAATTGATGGCCTTCATCAAGTGGTATTTTAGGCATCCTCCACCTCGTGAGGTTGAAACTTTGAAAGTAGCAGCTTTCAAAAAATGCATATTTTGCGGGTACTACGTCCCTCGTAGTAACTCTAAATTAATAAACATTTCAGGAAAGAATTAAAATAACTTATAATATTCACGAGGAAAACTCTAGTTGATGACAATCACCAACCATCGATAGTCATCAATGCTTGTCTACTCTCTTCAATTCCTATTATGTTTTGAAATTCTCTCAAAGTCATAGATTTACTATTGTTACCATTTTGATAACCTGAAATTTTTGTAAAAACACACAATTCCACCGCAGTCATTAATGTCAGATACCCAAGAGCCAGTAGTCATTTGCATAATTGGCGACGGAGATATATTATTAAGAGTTAGCTTCCGAAGTAGTTTGTAGCTCAATTCTCA
>QHBN01000230.1 GCA_003176995.1 Candidatus Nitrosopolaris wilkensis | reverse complement strand
GTTTGTTTTTGTGTTTCGATTTTGTTTATGAACTTGGCGGCCTTTTCTTGATGCTTCTTAATTTCTGCGATTAAGTAGGGTAACGGCTTCTTTCTACTCACAAACAAGTCATCACCAAGCGAACTCAATCAAATCATCATATCCTTCAATAAGCCATATAGCTGTTAGTTTCCTTTCTTCAATCGTTCTATCGATGCGCTCCGTCTTTGAAGAGGTTCATGGTATACTCATTGACTTTAACTATTTATTGACATGTTGATGTGAAAATGAATTTTGACGTGATTTTCGAACCCACCTCCTCTTTTGTTAGTCAAATTGCAACTTGAATTTCCTGTAAAAACAGAGGTAACTTTGCCAGTCCGAGTATCTATCGTACCATGGAAGTGTACTTTACCGACGTCGGTGTTTTCTCTCCAGATCGATTCCATATAGCGACGCACTTCATCAAAAGAAAAAGAAAATTCAAAATCTATACCCGTTGCATATGACTCTTGTACATTAGTGCCTAACTCTGAGTACTCGGCGCTTTCAATAACACTGTTATTGGGACGCGACGTCCTAATTCTTCTAGGAATGTTTGGGTTATCTGCAGGTAAATATCTGCGGATATTTCTGTGTGTAAACCCAGAAAGGTGATGATGGTCATTGTATATCTTTTCCACGGCTTGTTTGTGGATCATTCCCTCGACAAGGGTTAACCGATTATACATCAAAGGTATCAATCCGAATGCTCGTGCTGCCGCCGAGTAAACTTCTTGGAACTCTTGTGAAAGTTCTTCATATGTCCTGTCTTTGTATTCGTTGAAATCGTGGAAACGACTATTTGTGGTTAAAGATTGGGGATCTTTCTCTGATGACATTTCTTAATTATCTTCAACAAATTTACTTACGCATTTTTCACACAGTGATATGGTTATTCTCCCTTGCTGACCTACCTTTACTTCCATCTGGACTGTGGCTTGCGAAAAACAGTCCACAGCTTCACATATATGGTTATTAACTTCTGGTGCTATTGTACGTTGGTTCATGAGAGCTCACTACTCTTATGTTCTCCTAGATTCGCTTGATTGCAGGCTTCCAAATCTACGATCGAGCGAATCCTGCTTAGTCTTTGTTGCATCAATTAAACCGTTAATCACATCATCATATGTCTGTCCTTTAGTACCAATGTGTCTTAATTGCTCCCTTGTTGAATCCTCGACTAGAATAGTTGTCTTAGTCATACCTACTTATTCAGGGACGGACATAGTTATATATTCGGACTATACTACTATACGTTGCTTATACTTGAAGTCAGAAGACTTGTCGAAACAAGAAACATCAGAACAAATCGAGCGAATCGAAAGAGACTTAGAAAAGTTGAAAATGACAGTGTATAAAGGCGAGACAACAGAAGATATCGACTTAAGTAGAAGGGAAAGGACTATTCTTGATTACATACGGAAGCACCCAGGTGTCAGTAAACAAGGACTCGTGGATGGGTTAGATGGTCAATACTCCAGGGTCCCTATTTATAATTCAATTCGATTGTTAGAACGCAATCAAATGATCGTGATTATGAGAGATAAATCTAACAGCCAAGTGCATAAACTTTTCGTTAAAGATGACAGCTTATTACTCACACTAATTCGAGACCTGGACAATTTTGAGGAAAATTATCTTCTGCTATTGAGGAAAGTGCAGAAAAGTGGGTCTAACGAAAGTACAATGCTTATTGCGTCTTTTACAATTTATCAACATTTACTTGGAATGTACCTAATTCATACATTACAAACATGGCCGAGGCAGACAGATGATCCGATTATGTTAAAAAGGCTTTACACAACACTCTTTTCACGACTTTCTAAAATACATTTAGAGATATACAAAATCCATTATGAAAGGGGTGAGTACTCATCTGCTAAGGATTTAGTTTGGCAGGATATGATTAGAAAATCTTTCTTGATTCACTATGAGATCAGGTTTCTTTATTGGTGTTGCAACCATATTGGAGCAACAAAAGAGTTTGAGAATGTTATGGATGTGGTTTGGAAAATCAGTTATGAGTTCTTTCCCTTTTCAGCTTTGTGGAAAGAGGTGAATGAACTGAAAAATGGAAAAGAGATGGATAAATTCAAAGACTGGAGAGAATTCTTGAAACTTCGATTTCCTAAAAACCACAAAAATCCATATTCTAGATAATGATTAGCATCGCTACATTTTTTTGGATAATACTTCTGGTTTGATTTGAGCCAATTTGGGATTCTGTTGTATCATTGACATAATCTGACTGAACTGTTGATTCATTTCTTCACGCATCACTTTTATATCTTCTTCATATTTCTCTTGCAATTGTTTAACTTCTGATTCTTTTTCTTGTTGCATCTCTAAGGTTTCGTTGTATGCATCATATGTTAACACCATTTTACACTTGGAGCAAAAACGGCTATCTGGTTTGTTTGGTTCGTTGCAGTTAGGACATTGTTTATTTTTTAAGACACCCGATTGCGTGTTATCTTTGGTAACAATTCCATGTGCTTCTAGAATACTCTCACCAGCTTCTCGACCAAAATAATGAAGATATTTTAAATGCATTTGTGATCTTGGGGACCACCCCGCATATTGACGTAGATAGTGTTCCTTGAGAATTCCCGACTTTTCGGTAAGCGCTGAATGCCGTATAATGTATGGATTCCAGGGCTTATTTAGCAAATTCCTAATCTGGTGTTTGTCTTCTGATAACACACTATTGTTGTCAAGCAGTTTCGGAAAAAAGTGTTGTTTGTAGTTGCCATAAATCTCATTAAGACTTTTTTCCTTTATTATCTTACCCAAGCTTTTACCAAATCCAGTTAATAGTATACTATTAGGATTTGGCTGAGGGTGCTGATTTATCCAGTCTTTTACATATGGAATACAATTGATCAAAGGTATAGATCTTGTTCCCGTCTTGCCATTTACGACTATTTCTGCGTACTGTGTTTTATCAGGAGCAATCTTGAAATGAACATCTAGTATTCTCAACATCAATAATTCATGCGGCCGACATGCTGAATCCCTTGCCATTGCATGATAACAACGATCCCTAGAACTAGGACAATACTTTAGAAATAGTGCATCATCTTCAGGATCCCATAAATCTGCAGGCTTGTAAATCGAAACCTCTTTCCTTTTTATTTGAGGAATATTCTCAAATTGTGAGGGTTTAGGTCTAATTTTATAATCTATGTTTGGATAATACAGCCACTTGAAGAACCTCATAAAGTGAACCCTAAACGTGTTGTACGTCCCTATCCACCTGTGTAAAGGGTCTGAAGGTTTACGAAAACTATCTAAAAATGATAACAAATCTTTTCGAGTTATATCCCTAAAGGATTTCTTATTATTGAAGAATATTGACAATCTGGCTAGTAGTATAATAACACTGCCTCGATAACTGTCAGAAAGGTTCACTTCGTGTTTCAAACTTTCTATATAATCACATATAGTAAGTACGTTTCGCTGTAGCACCTTGTCACGAAGCATTTTTGAATGATATGGTGATAATCCTTCAGTAAATTTAGCTATCTGTTGTAATAGTGTGCTATTATTGACATTGATATTGGATTCAACTGCCTGCATTATTGGTAATAAGTTGCAAGACTATATAAACCGTTATATAACTTCCTATTATATAGGAAGTAGCATCATAGTTAACGCTGATTGGAGATTACCTCAAGCCACCACAATGGGTTTGATTGGCGGCAGCAGTACGTCTACCGCTTCTTCATCTGCTGATTTCGTAATAATCACAGTAATTCCATATACAGGCAAAGCTAGCAATCTGAGTGGATAGAAGGGAAAGCGCTATCGTTACATTCAAGGAGAGAATTGTCATAAGCAATGACATCTATCTTCTTCTCGATACCATAAATTCGACCAGTTGTTGTAGGACGTTTTATATTTTACGACAGGCATGTTTTAATTTAGCTTTCGCCTCTTACTCTCTGTATGTTTCTCAGCATTGAATCTTTCCAGCTCATACGTGCCTAAGTCTACAAACTTAATGCCTCCAGCAAGCACAGGATGGACACGTTTGATCTCTGTAAAAATCTTCTGACATACTCTGCGATAATCTGGGTGCCCTTGCGGAATAGTTCTCAGCTCAATCATATGGCATGCCTCTCGCAAATTCAATTTCATAAAATATGGATATTTGTATGCAAAATTAACTACATATTGTGATTCTTCAGGCATTTTCATTGAAATGATTTTATATACTTCATCACATTTATACATACAATCTTTGAAATCTTTATCGATATCCATGTCGATAATCTCTGGTGGAAGATCATATCCATGCTTAGTAGAAAGCAGCTGTCTTTCTAAGGTAAGTATTCTATGACGATGCAGGTCACGGAATACTCCGAAATTTGTAAACATTTCAAATGTAAATTCTACCATTTCAAATGCTCTACCAGGACGGTGTCTTCTATTAGCTCGGAATTTTGTATAGGTTTGAATTATTTTATGCCTTTCTATTGGGGGCAGAGATCGAATATATCGTGCAAGACTCTCAAGAGACTGACCTTGGGCTTGCTCATATAAAATTGCAGAGCCAACTTTTATCTCAGCTTCAGCATTATCTTCAAAATTTAGAAGTTTCACAGATTGTGGTTTTTCTTCCGCCTTGAGATTTTTTGTGTGATACCTGGCAAGCTCTAAGATTGCATGCTTGGTATCTATAAGATATGTCTGTAGAGCATGCCCGTACTCATCGTTTGCACGTCTTACAAAAGCAAAAATAACTGCATCAAGTTCTGATTGCAACTGAACTGCAAGCGATTTTATTTCAGTTAGGTCTGATGAGAACATTTTTGATAGCAAGTATTCAAATGCTCGACCATTGCCTGTGATGCCCAAATTTGTAAGAGTGGAGGCTGGCAAAAGTCCACGGAGGACATCAAGTGCCTTGGCCTTAATAGTTGCATTATATATTCGTCTTGCAGATTCAATGTCCTTGTCAAATCTCAAGTTACTATAAGCAACTTCTAGTTTTGACAACGAGTCGAAAAAAAGAAAGCGGTCGATTGGCTCCACCTCTGCAATAAATTTCTGCATTGGTTGTAAATTCTTGGTGTAAATGTCGAAAGCATGATCGCATGCCTGTGTGTATAAATCGGCATGTGGTGATCCCATGATGCGCTCTTCTTTAAAGTACTTGTATTGACCATTAACTTTTTGATCAAATGCCACATAACGTGAAGATTTTTCAAGATATGAAAGGCCGATTCTATGATCCTCGATTTTCTTAGCAGCGATGTTTGAGATCCATTCTATTGCAATCTGTGCCTCTCCTAGTTCAGCAACAGAGTCGTCTCCATACTCTAACAATACTCTTCCATAGAATTCCTCTCCCCTGTTTGGATTTTTGGCAAATTCGTCTAGGAATATGCGTCGCATTGTCTTATCTGTCCTAGAATATCTGGACATTAATGCTCCTCTGTCCACCTGTGCAGGCGTAACTATTGCAAAAACAGGTCTATCAAGATTAGAAAAATGTGAACCTAGAATAAACTTTTCTTCTTCAGAGAAATTATCATAGAAAATTGTGTTATAAGAGCTCATGTTGCGTAACTCATGACGCTGACTGATAAAAACTTTGCATATTTAGTACAGTTTATGCCGCACAATATAATTGTGCAGATACTTCAATCGATAAATTGGGTTTGCATTAATCAATCAAGATACATTTGCAGGTTAAAGCATAAAGATAAAGACACCAGTTATTTTCTGAACATGGACATGCACTGAACCACACCGTTCATCTGTCCCTCTATCCGTTTCAATCGGATAGTGATTGATACGATCTGGTTTAACGATAAAGAATGGAAAAGGATCGAAAAATACACAGACACCTCACGATGCACTTGCTACGTTAACTTTGGGTGCTCATCTTTTCTTTACCGTGCAACGGTATTGTTGCAGATTGTTGGACCACCTATAGTCAAAGATGGTAGGTGGTGCGTATGTCACCAATGGACCACCTTTCCTTTAACAATCTATTACCATATTTTGCCAAATCCTGGTAGAGAGATTGGGAATCTAAATTATAAGGTGAATATCAAGCCTGATGATATTAGCTATGTAGTTATTAGCTTGACGTCAGAGACGTATAACTGCACATTAGCGTCTTCCTTTACTTCTTTAGATACTCCACCCATATTGGGGTACTATTTTGGCATTCAGGATAGTTCCTCTCCTTTCCTCACGTCTTTGCTGTCCATATACCTTCCGTATTCCTTACGTCACCCATTCCAATGCATTTTTCTGGTCATCATTACCCTTGACTATAATCTTCTTGGATCTTTCACAAATCGCATGTGATTCCTATCTTGGCTATAGATTGGATGCTCCACGTGGCTGTGATTGTGGTGGTGGTTGTGGAGTTTGCTGGCCTTCCTCCAAGGAAGTCCTTCAGTCCGTCTACGTCATCTTTGCGTGCTTTGAACTCCACATCTTTAGTCTTCCTTCAGGCTCTTACTCCCTCTATTCCCTCCAAAAGGAACCCTAATTCGGCTTTTCTGGAATTCGTTAAGATGCCTAAAATCCTCTTTTATCACCATCCTCTTCGGGCAAATTGGCCTTACTAAATAATTCAACAATTTTGACACCGTCACCATTATACGTACTTACAAAATGATTTGCATGAGCGAACTCAAGCTCGAATTCGTGGGTAAACAAGTCAAGGATATGTATGGTACATTCATGGGAAAAGTGGTAGGTATAATAACAGATACTGATGGTTCTATTGAATCTGTCGGCGTAGATTGCGGTTCTGCAGGTTTAAAACAGCTACCGTATGAACAGCTATTGGTTCAAGGAGATTATGTAATCTATATTCCCAGGTGGAGATTGGACGCTCAAAAGCTATTGAGGCAGAAAAACCTTACTCTACAACGAATAAAGGGACTACAGGATATCGTTGCAGAAAATGATTTGATGAAGGACGATGCTGAATTGGTTTACCTGAAATACGAAAAGAGGCTCAATGATCTTGGTGAGATTGAAAAATCTGTTAATGAGAAGTTGCATGCAAGATTGAATGAATTGGATACAGAAAACAGAAGCATCAAAACGGTGTTGTTTGATGCGAAGCTACAGTTCAGAAGCAATGAGATAACGGAGGAGGCATATCAACAAATCAGTACGCACACAAATGAACTAATAGAGCATATTACTATCGAAAAGTCTGAAATCAATAATGTTAAGATGAGGCTCACACAACAAACGTTGGAAAATATTGCTTTAACGCCAAGACTACCCACCACTATGTCCACATCCAATACAAAAGCAGCTACTGGAGAATCATCTCCACAGCAACTAGAATCTACACCGACTATATCAACGCCACGCCTCGTAAATGCGGATGCTACTGAATATAGTGCAACTGACAATGGTGCAACTGACAATGGTGCAACTGACAATGGTGCAACTGACAATGGTGCAACTGAAAATTCTAGTGAGGGTAAAATAATAACGAAAACTACTAAACGTGAATCAGATTCAGACGCAAGTTGGCTGAACCAGGTAATTCAAAACGAATAAATTTTTCAACGGTATACAAACAAATCTATACAAAGAAAAAGAGAAAAATGTAAGAAAAAAGGTATTATTTATCCTATTTTCCTTGGCTTGTTGAAGTCTGCAAAAGTTCGCCTATCTCGTTGTGCATCTTTAGGAAGTTTAATCCCTTCTCCGTTGTTTTGTATGTCTGGGACCCCTCCAAGTACTCTAACAAAGTGTTCTCGATGAGTACGGAAAGATATTCCCGTAGCTGTGCATAGCTAAGAAAGGCCTTGTACATGATTTTTGTCTTTGTAGCCCCGCCATTTGCTGCCTCTAGGATCATCGCTACTATTTCTGTTCTACTTCTGTATTTCACAATTAAAATACACTGGATTTGTTTATTTTAATATATTGACACATTGTGCAATAACAAGGTTCCGGATAAACATTACATTTTTATCTTGAAATCTTAAGAATACCAATAAAGAAGCACTGCTAGTATATAAGCTGTGCTAGGTCACAATGGTCTAGAGATTGTTTTACGCACAAGCATATCCATCCAAACACTTTAAGAATTGTTTACACTTTTCTTATCACAGATGACTAATCAAAATTTTATCGATTTATCTAGGATATATGAGGAGAGTGAAAAAGTCAAAGTAAGCTTACAGGGAAAAAAACTAGATAAAATGAGAAGTCAAGCTTCGGAAGACCCTGATCAATTCTGGGGAGAGCAAGCGAAAAATCTCATTTGGTTTAAACAGTGGGACAAAGTATTGGACTCGAACGACCATCCATTCTATAAATGGTTCGTTGGTGGTGCATTAAATGCATCTGTCAATTGTCTTGATAGACACGTAGATTCTGATTTAAAAAACAAGGCTGCCATAATCTGGGAAGCTGAAAATAAGGAAAGCAGATCATTTACCTATTCTCAACTATATCGTTCTGTTAACAAGTTTGCCAGTGCCCTAAAAAATCTCGGAGTCAAGAAAGGTGACCGTGTTACAATTTATCTTCCCATGGTGCCAGAACTTCCAATCGCTATGTTGGCATGTGCAAGAATTGGGGCAATACATACCGTTGTGTTCTCTGGCTTCAGCGCGCAGGCATTATCCGATAGAGTAAATGACTCAAATTCGAGAGTGGTAATAACTGCCGATGCAGGTTTTAGAAGGGGAAAACTTGTTGAATTGAAAAAAGTTGTAGACGAAGCGATTCCTCTTTCTTCTTCAATCGAACATGTTGTCGTCTTGAAAAGAGCATTAAATAACATTACGATGGGTCCAAAAGATTTATGGTGGCACGAGATAATTGTAGATGCCCGACCATATTGTGAGCCAGAAATTATAGAGAGTACGCACCCGTTGTATATTCTATATACGTCCGGTACGACAGGCAAGCCTAAAGGTGTCGTACACAGCACTGGTGGCTATTTGACCCATCTATACGCAACAGCTAAATGGGTTTTTGATTTTACAAACAAAGACATTTTCTTTTGTACTGCTGATATTGGATGGGTAACAGGTCATAGCTACATCATTTATGCGCCGCTAATGCATGGTGTTACCCAGATAATATATGAAGGAACGCCAGATTATCCGAAACCTGATAGATATTGGGATATAGTTGAAAAGCACGGCGCCACAATTCTATATACCACACCTACTGCTCTTCGAATGTATATTAAATTCGGAAATAGTATTCCTAATTCTTTTGATTTATCCTCACTACGTCTATTGGGTACCGTTGGTGAGCCGATAAATCCAGAGGTATGGATGTGGTATTTTAGAACTATTGGAAAGGAAAATTGTCCTATTGTTGATACATGGTGGCAAACTGAAACGGGAGGCATCATGATAAGTGCGTGTCCTGGCATTGAAATCGTCCCAATGAAACCCGGTTCTGGTACCTTTTCCTTGCCCGGAATAGATGCAGTCGTTGTAGATGAGAACGGAAAACCAGTAACCCCAGACAAAAAAGGATTCTTGGTAGTTAGAAAACCATGGCCAGGAATGCTGATGACACTTTGGAGAGACGATGAAAAATACCAGAACACCTATTGGAGAAAATTCGACAACAACATATACTTTACTGGCGACTACGCACTTTATGATACCGAGGGATATCTTTGGTTGCTAGGCAGATCGGATGATGTACTTAAGATAGCAGGACACAGGTTGGGTACAATGGAGTTGGAAAGTGCGTTTGTCTCACACCGAGCAATTGCGGAAGCGGCAGTGACCAGTAGGCCAGATGAGAAAAAAGGAGAATCGATAATTGCATTTTTGGTATTGCGTACAGAATTCGCGGCAGTATCTGAACAACAGTTACGAAATGAACTTGTTAATCATATTAGAGAGACAGTAGGGCCAATTGCAACACCTGGTGAAATTTATTTTGTCAATAAGCTTCCAAAAACTAGAAGCGGAAAAATAATGCG
Source organism: Candidatus Nitrosopolaris wilkensis (assembly GCA_003176995.1). Classification (GTDB taxonomy): domain Archaea; phylum Thermoproteota; class Nitrososphaeria; order Nitrososphaerales; family Nitrososphaeraceae; genus Nitrosopolaris; species Nitrosopolaris wilkesensis. Next base: position 8,081 of record QHBN01000230.1, on the reverse strand, counting down.
TAGATTACTGAAATCGCTATCAAGCAGGTCATCGACAATAGGCGATGTAAGTACATTGGAGGATGGAACATCAATAGACGAAGTAAGGCAAGCTTATGATGATTTGCATAAAGCGATTGGTTAACGGAGCAATAATAGGAGGCTGACTTATCATTATAACTACTCATTTGGTTAATAGTACAGTATGAATTTTAGATTTCCAATCACTAAGTAAATCAAATCCACAAGTATTTTTTAAACTTTTTCTTAATATTAACCAAGTATCCGAAATGATGTTTTTCATCTTTCTGTCCCTAATTGGGACAGAAATGTAGCTCCTGTGCTATTACCGATGATATCGCCATCGTTGTTTTCTGCCCATATCCTGCCACAATGTGCCTCGATTATACTTTTTGATATGAAAAGACCCAATCCAGTGCCTCTTGTAATAGATTTTGTGGCAAATTTTGTAAATAGCCTAGATAATATTTCAGGATGCATGCTTCTTCCCGTATCCTTTATACAGAACTATGAGTTGGCCATCTCTTGCCACTGATGTGATGGTTATACTGCAGTTTTGTGATTTGAATAGCATTACTTAGAAGATTAGAAAAAACTTGAGTCATTCTCTCTTTGTCTGCTTCTACTAAAATATCTTGGGGATCGTATAATAACCGTACATTTTCAACGTTAAAGTCTCTACTTAAAATCATATCATCCATAGAATTCATTATTACGTCGTTTAGATTGAGTCGTTCTTTCTTTAATTCTAATGACTACTTTCAATTTTTGTAGCATCTAATATATCGTCTGTAAGCCGACTTAATCTTTGCATTTCTATTAATAGTATCGAGTAATTCATTGTACTCCTCAATGTTTCCTGTCTTCGAAAGAAGTTGCGACAAACCAACTATGAGTTGAATAGGCGTTCTTAACTCATGTGCTGCTTGTTGATAAACTCTTTCTGAGTCTTAGCATGGACTTCTAATTGTTCGTGTGATTTCTTGATATTTTCATATAATTTCGTTTGTTTCCATAAATTCTCAAATATGGAAACGTAAGACAAAACTCCAGGTTTAATATTATAATATGTTGATAATCCTATTGCTTCATCAAAAGTGTCTCTTGAATCATCTCTTATTTCCATTACTAATGAAACGTTTCTATCGACTACTAGGATTGTGATTTGAGTACCGGTATATTCGACTATACTATGTGCTGAATTGGGTAGAAAATGATATAAAACTCATAGTTGATTTTAAACGAAAATAAACGCAGAGACTAGACTTTTTTGTTTATTCATTTCCTGCTTCGTTTTTTCTTTATCGATTTTGTATCAATTATCAGAGACTATTATCTCACGTGTCCAAAAACCGGTGGTGCTACTGTATGGTCTGGTCTTGGTCAACGTCGCAGGCTAGAATCATCTGCACGATAATCGTATGATAAAAATGGTGGTTATTTGGCAACTTTTTGACTGATTAGCCTCTTTTTATATTTATAGTCATTTATTACTAAATTATTTTTTGCTCATCTAGTGGATAAAGATAAACATTGGCCCTTTCATCATCAATTTCATTAGAATGTATCAATATGGTTCCTTCTACTTCATTTTCATCTAAACCAATTCCTTTCTTCCCTAGTATCGAACTAGGATCTATCTGATTAGGCAATATCCCATTCCCTGGATATGGTTCTAATGTTACTCTTTCTTCACCTAAAAGTCCTGCATCCCTAACCCCATTAGACATCATTCTGCCTCCATCATTTAACATGATATCTACATTGTATTTCTTTCTTAAAGTCAACATAGCTCTATAGATAACAAATTCCTCTCCAGTTATAATATAGTTTACGAGATCGGATTCAGGTATCGTCTTGACAGCATAGTCATATCCACTTTGAGAAGTTACAAATATCACCTTTATTTTGTTATTTGGATTAAGAACAGCTATCTCATTTTTCTTATATTCTTCCAGTAAGTTCACTCGTTTGAAGGTTTTATCAGAGCGAGCTATTACAATATAGTAAAAATTCTTTGACCTTTTTTTAATTAGTTCTAGTTTAAGTAAATCCTCATAAATATCTAGATTAGATTCTTTAAAGTTATTCCCAAAGAACTGCCAATTCCATATCTGATTCTTGTTTGCCATTAAATTAACTGCACTCACCATTATTGCCTTATATCCTATCAATATTCTATTAACAGAAGCAAAAGCATTGTCACCGGATTTTCTCTTACCTCCAGACAATTGTACCACGCCTCCAGCAGTCTTGCTTGGAATTTTGTAAATGTACGAATAATCAGGAGCTTTTGTTTTTGCTGCAATATAGCTTGTTGCCTGGTAAGGAACTTTCATTCTATTAATATAATCGTCGGATGCACCTATAACGATTCTTGGCAGCATTTTTCCTAGGGATTTTAAGTCAAAGTCGTTGGTTGGAGATATCCTCTGAATTCCTCTTCTTATGAAATGATCTAATTGATTTTGTGTAATCTTCTTGGCGTCAGCAAGCGACTTTAATCTCTCTCGATACTCATATTCAAAGCTATTATTCTGCATAATTAATATTATTATGCCTACACAACTCCCTATAAATAAAACGGGGATTCGTACTTGTTCTAAATAATCCAGTTACAGCTCCGAATCGAAGTCCGTTGTTCCAAGAGGCCTCTTTTTCAGAGCTTTTCCAACAGATGTTCAAAATTATCTCAATCTAAACAACAGGTGTGGATGACCAAAAATACTAAACACTAAAAATTTCCTTGTTCTTTTCTATGCATGGGATTACCTTGTTTTCAATTATAGATTTAGCATCCGAACCTACATCGAAAGACAAAAGCAGATAGAATTTGCCTTCATAATCACTATTACTGAGTAAAATTGGGACTGTAGCACGAATCAGCTTTTCGTATTTCCCTATCGAATACTGTAGTCTACCTGTATTTGCTTCAAAGTCTTGCCGGGTTGCAGCACGAAGAACAGCTTGTATGGCATACTGTGAAGTCTCATCCCTTGTCATCAACGGAACTAATCCCTGTCTATATGTTGTTGCTTCTAGATTACCCATCCTATTTGCTATGCCTGCGAACCTGATGAACTCGTCTGTATCTAGTATTTGTTTGCATATGTCAGAAAGTATCTGTTCGGACAATGTGTCTCCCTATTTCTAATGAAGCTATTTGCAGTTATTTGAATGTCTCTTAGACGGCCTGTCTTGAGTAAAATCAGGCACAAATATTGTGATGAAGATGTGCCAAAAAATACCAAGTGATATCTGCTTCAACAGGCTCGTGGAGTATTCGGTGATACAGCTGCGAAGCTTGCCATGCCAAAACCTTCTGTCTTTCTGAAGCAATCGTCACACATCCAAACATTGTTAACATACTAACCAACATTTACTTGGCCTCACTTCTCAACTCCTGCGAATCAGCTACATGCGATCCACACTTGATGTATTTGGGTAATAAATCGACCATACAGAGTATAATTGTCAAATGTATTATTATAATTTGCTTAATTAAAACAAATACTGTTCAGATTTTAAGTTGCTCTCACGTTCTCGATGCTGATGACTTCCTAGGATGTTCGTTATAACAGTATAGCTCATGGAATGGAAGATTTTAATTATGAAAAGGCATATCCTTGAGAGAGTAATCCATCACACAATATGATGCATTATAACAAAGACTTCACCGTGCAAAAAGTGTAACAACGTATATCTTCAACACCACCATAACCAGTAAATACAACCATTATCGTATAATAACAAAGATATGTCTACATCAGACCCTTCATCTGATCTGACCGATGGTTATATATGTAAAATATGTGGGCTTCCCTTCATAACCCTACAATCTCTTGCAGCACATATAGATTCTGAACATCCAGAGGCAGAACAACCTGAGGTACTGTAATGTAAAGAATTTAACATCGGATTGAATGAAATGTAATTTCGAGTCATTAGCAGTTAACCTTGAACATATACAATCTTCAACTGTTCGTCATAATGTAATCTTCACATTTCTTCTACTTTTCACCAGCATACTGAGAGATCTTCATTCTTCTTCTCCTCGATGAGATTTTTTAATAAGTGATTATTGACCTATAGCTCTAATGGTCATATGGTTCCATTACCTTATGGCATAGGAATAGAATTAATAGAATCAATAATCGAACGAAACCGATAAGAAGAGAGTGATAAGCGAATAGCTTCAATGATGTTTAGATTAAAATATAAACATCTATAATATGGTGTGTCACAATTTGGATACAATACGTCCTTATAGCCGCTTAACCTTTTATCATACTACTTGAAAACAATCCCAAGACGATTAGTACGCTACAACGTAAATAATAACTACGGCCAATATTTAATTAAAATTCCGTCACATACCGTAAAACCCTTGAAATATTCCTGCGAGAAATGTGACAATATGTTTAGTGCATGGAAGTATTTATACACGCACAAGGTTGAGTGCCATTCATATTAGTTTAAATTGAATAGGTAAGGAAAGTTAAGTTAAGAACTTGCAAATCTCCAATTGTAGGCAGAAGATAATCATTCATTCTTATCTTATTGAAATGTCAGTGTTACATTAGGGTAATGTACATATTCTAACACCCCCTCTAATTAGGCTCTACAGGTTGGTAATCTGGGAGCCAGTTGTAAACCAATTGCTGCGCCGACATATCCAAAGAATGTACGACATTTGTAGCAATGAATTGGCATGTGATTACATGTATCTCTGTTAACTTCGCGGCTGGGTAAGAGCCGCTTTGATTGTCTTCTAGTTCAAAAAAATTTGCGATATTCGGTACAATTTATTGACAGATTAGACATAATGATAATATTCTAGTTAGCCAGTCAAATCAACTGCCAGGCTGTATACAGCAGGATCTTGTAATATCAGATGAAGAAGGGGAATTAGCAAGAGAATGCTACAAGTACGTTAGAGATGAAATGCGACAATTGACCGGCATAACAATAGCGTCTGACCTTAGATACTGCTGAGATAATATCATAAACCCAAAAAACACAAAATTCAGCAACCAAACCGGATTAATACTAAAATAAACATGGATCGATAACGCTAAAGCAAGAATTGTTGAAGCAGGTGCCTGTGAGGCCCGGAGCAAAGAAAATAAATATTGAACCGCTAATTGATTTAGATGAGCATGATGATTAGTGCTGTCCTTAACGTGATTGCTCAGTGCTTTTTCACTTTTAAATGACATGCCATAATGCGGATGAGGTACTATCTATCGGTTAATAATATTGAAAATTATAGTGATCTATTTTCACAATAACGAGATACTAGTTAAGTTCCGACCGTACTCGTCTTAAGAGAGTCTCCATGTCTACTGGCTTTCTAATAAAACGACCCCCTGTATCTACTTATATTTCTTCTATCTCATTATTCTCATCTTCAATCGGGAAGTATCTCTCAGTACATCATAATGAACATAGAATTGCAGTAGCAAATAATACTTTAGGCTTATTGTCTATTTGTTTGCACTATAAGTGTCAACCTGTTCATTCAAGCCATTCTCTTCTTCTTGAACATAAAAGTAATATCTGGTTCATCATCAACAATTAAGATTCTTTTCTTCCATCCAGTCATATTATAATAGCCCGAGTCGTTCTTGCTGATGCTGTTGTTAGTGTTATGATAAACACGTGGCTACACCTCCTTTGATCATATGTTATCTGATCCTAATTATATAATATGCTGTGCGACACACTTTATCTTTATTTGCTCCCTACCTCAATATGAAATAAGAGATTTCAGGCACCATCACCTATTGATCGTCGTATGTGGATTCGAAAAGGAACGGGTTATGTTAAAAGACGCCTCTAGGGCAAGCAAATATTAGAAAGTTCCTCTAAGGCTAGTATGGAGCAATTTATAATATGTTTTACCTGCATGTGTTAGATATGAATAATAATGGAAAATGATGATCATCCAATCTATATAGTATTATTTTCTGTAGATACCCTTGTCTCTAATTCTAGCAACACTACTAATCAGTTAGAAGGCAGACAAATTGCGAATAAAAATCTGAGACCGTCTGCAATAGTCTTCTGCTACTCGTCATTAGGTCACCTCGATAAATAATTTGCTAACATTCTAGTATGCTTAATGCATTTAAAAAGAAGGAATGGTTCAATGATTAAGGATTTTGTGGGTGGAGGATTCAGGATCCGCTGTTTTTATTGTAAGACGTTTAACATTGTTTATCCACAAGACCCCGAGTATAGCCATCCATTGCTCCAACCTTGCCTCCGTAAAGATAGTATCTTATCGATGTTCAAATGCATTGCTTGCAGACAGTGGACAAAGTACTATTGGGACATAGATCACAACCTAGATAACCGGGACTAGAGGTCTCAATTGAGTTAATATTCAAAAAATTATTGTTATTATGTCCACAAGATAATCTTGATAAGTACCCGTTAGCAAACATCTGACTCTAAATGACACGTCTTGTCGTCATATTTAGAGTATCCCAAAATTAGACATAATCTATTTGGCATTGAGCTAACTATTCATTATCAAGTCTAATCACAAATTGTGAGAACTCTGGCAGCAATTGTGCCGATATACAACACGAAGCTTGAAAGTCTACAATTGCAAAACGAAGAATAGGTAGATACGTAGTATTACTATGATATCGATTTTACTAACGTTGATTTTCTCCGAGTCGCAGTTTACAACTAGCATAATCTGCATTGCCTAGTTCGCCAGATACGGCGTGTGTTAGGGCAGGTTGCCTGTGCAATATTAAACATATGCAAGGAAAAGGGTAAAGCTATTTCTACCTACAAACCCTACCGAATTGTATTACTATAGACTAAACCAGGTTCCCTTGTCGAGAATAACTAGCAATTTAAGGGTAGGCTAAACGTAAATGTTGTACCATTGCCTACTGGATTATTTTCAGCCCATATTTTGCCCCCATGAGCTTCCACAATACTTTTTGAAATAAACGATCCCAAACCCGTCCCTATTTCAGATTTCGTAGCAAATTTCGTGAATAGTCTTGGTAATATTTCAGGATGTATACCAGTACCTGTATCTTGTATGCTGACAAGAATCTCTTGGTTGTTATCTTTTTTCTCTACAGTGAGAATTATACTTCCTTCCCCTGTAAACTTAATAGCGTTACTTAGAAGATTCGAAGTTACCTGATTAATCCTGCCCTTATCTGCTTCCATAAATATATCTTCTTCTGGGGCTACTAATTGTAATTTTAGATGATGATCTTTATTTTCTTTAACAATCTGATTGTTGGAATCTGCAATGGCATTTAGTAGTACCTCACTTAGATTGAATAATTCTTTTTTTAGACCTAGTGATTTGCTTTCGACCTTCGTAATATCTAGAATATCCTCTGAAAGTCTTTGGAGTCTCTTTGCATTTCTAATTATAACATCAAGATACTCCTTTTCTTGTTTTCCATCTCTTAGTTTGGTGCGAAGAATATCATCTAATCCAAGTATTGGTTGTATAGGAGTACGTAATTCATGAGCTGCTACATTGATAAATCATCCTTAATTTTGTCTGCTTCCTCTAGTTTTTGATATAATTCAGTTTGTTTCCAGGGATTCTCAAAAATCGAGGCATATGATGACGCAATAGATTTGTTATTAGAATATGCTGCAACTCCTTCTGCCTCATATGAATCTTTTAAGCTATCATCTTTTAATTCCCATATCATTAATTCTGTTTTATCTACTACGAGAATTGTAATTCGAGTCTGTAAACTCTTACCTGCTATCCTAACATCTACTTGTGGCACTACTGATTTCAATTCATTTACTATCCATTGACTTTGTTGGCTTCCAGGAACTAATAATCTTATTTTTGCCCCATTCTGAGTTACTTATTTATATAATTGTAATATTCCCATATTCATAGCAAGAGAAAAGGTCTCGGACGTGGCAAAGATTACGAGTACCTCCTTTACTGCCGATTTTATTAGATCTAATGAGCGACTTATAGATACCTTAGTGTCTGGAATAACCTCTATTCTACTTGGTTCAATTCCATCCTCAATCTCCTTAATTTTCTGTTCGGCAGGAATTGCCCTATACCA
>QHBN01000229.1 GCA_003176995.1 Candidatus Nitrosopolaris wilkensis | reverse complement strand
GCAACAGAGCCACAAATCAATTCAACTTATGTCCAACCAGGCAAAGTGGCATTTATTTTTTTACATTTACCTAATCGTGGCTTTGATTCTTTTCCTGCAGCAGTTGCAGGTCAATGCGCTAGTGATCAAGGAAAGTTTTGGCAGTATCATAACTTATTGTATAACAATCAAGGACCTATTGATTCTGGATGGGCAAATAGAGATAATTTGAAAAAATTTGCATCTCAAATACCTGGCTTGGATATGCAGAAGTTTAATTCATGTTTTGATAGCCAAAGGCAGAAGCCCGTTGTAGAAAGCAATGTTGCACTGGCTCATTCTCTTGGATTTACACAGACACCCTCATTTATAATAGTTAAAAGTGATGGCTCAAATCCTCAGAAAATAGAAGGACCGCAGCCATTTTCAGAATTTAAGTTTTTGATAGATAAAGAGCTTGGAGGGCCAAAAGAATGAAGGAGATAGGATGAGACAAACACAGCATCAACACCAAGGTAATGTTTTAAGGTGTGGCATTAAGTTTATATCTACTCCCATGATCAAGCTGAAGATTCACAAGTTCACATCGACTGCTCATCTTGTGTTATATCTTATGGGATTAATGCGTTGAGTAAGGTACTAGAAAACGACGACAACGCAGTAAAACGTTGAAACAATCTTAATTTACGCTGCTTAATATGCCTAACGAGGAACTTGAAGGATGCAATCAATGAGACAAAGGATTTGTGCAACCAACGCACCGTACATTAAATATGCTAATTACTGAACGAAGAGGCATTCTTATGTGAATCCCATCTAGCTATGGCACTTATTTTCTCATCACGCGTCGATTGATTACTTGAAAGAGTAACTTTCAAAGGGAGGAATTTAGTTCTTTATTGTAATTTTAGTAACTTTTAATGATTCCACGAATGGGAAGTATGGCAAAGAATACTCGTCAGTTTAACAGCTCATATGATAATTTCTGACTATGGCAGTATAATGTTTTATCTCAAATCAAAGTAGTACATCAGCTTGATGATGTAAGGTCTAGATAAAAGAGGTTAATGAGGCAAAACCCAGTTTTTGCACCGGACAAGATGCTGACCTGGCTGTAGGCACAATAGTTCCTCACGTGCAATTGTTGAGACACAACGTTTCTAAATGGATATCAATTATTCTACAATTATATAATACCACATGAAGTGCTAGAAGGTCTACTTTATGACTACTACTCGTCGACTATCTTAAAATCGTTCTTTATCATCTCATAAGGTAGATACATTTTACCATGATGTTTGTCTGTAACATGTTGTGATAATTTCATTATCTGATCTCCCGAAGTAAATTCCATATTACAACGTCTGCAGATAAACCTGGTCATTCCTCAATTCTCTATCCTGTCACAAGAACTTAAATTTTCTAGGCTTTACAGGGTAAGTCATAACTCTTCCCTTTCTCCATTGCAGCTTCTATGTCTTTGACATGGAAGACATTGCCCATGAGCCCCAGGTATTTAGCCTTAGTATCTGCTTTTGCTTCAGCAGCGTTTCTCTGAAAGTCTAGACACTCAAGCGGTCGAATTCCCCAAAGATGAAGCTGGATCCTGGGGTAAGTAGATCCAAAGACTGTTTGTAAAGTCGTCCCATATTTTCATCATCTCCACACTTTGCTCTGACTTCATCCAAGTGCTTGCGATCTCTGTAGTATTGTAACTCCACCCAAACCTCTTCGTCTTGGCTGGCTGAGACAGTATTCGCTATGTTGGTAAGGTCCATATCATCGTAGGTCTTCGTATTGTTGAGTTGGAAAAGCTTCGAGCGCAGCAGGCCATACTTTCTAAACAAATCACTAGATTGCTTGTAGATCTGCAACGCCGCGTCGTGATTCTTTTTCGGTACTCGCCCGACGATGAGCTGGATCTGACTTCCAGTCTCTTTCTCCATTTCGGTCGCATCTGATTTGTTCATGGCCATTACTAGAAAATTATGGCTTATAAGTATGCGGAAACTGCAGTTTTGTCCTTTGCCAAACCATTCATTAGCATAATTAGGATTTATCTGTGAGCAGTGTCATAAGATTGAATACTTTCATGGTGCAAACAAAAGAACAGGAGGAATATCTTACCAACTTACGACGGGAGCGAGTTCAATCACTATTAGCTTGCGGTCGTAGTCCCAATACTATACATCCCATTACCTTCTCCTTCGTGAACATGCTCGACAGTACGATAATAATCCTAATGATCTTGAAGACAGTTTCATAATTGTGGAAAGAGACAAGTCTAACGACGATGCTGTGTTTTATAACGGGGATGGAAAGCCATGCAGCAGGGATATACTCCACCTCCATCACCAACATGAAATGGATCACTATTTCGGATTGTAAAAGGATCTTGTGCAAGTGCTATCGACGGTGTAACTATTATTATTGTTGAAATGATTGCAAATGAAGAAACAGAAATAATCTCATTTTTCTCACACCATTACTATTTTAACTATCCCCGCTTTAGGAAGTGTGACATGGGCTGTATTTCATATTGGTTTAACTTCTGCCTCAATTTCTTCTATCTTTCGTTTTGTTTTAGTCATTATTTCAACACTGCTCCATTGTTCAATCCAGCAAAGTTACACAATACCTTATTGTTATTTACTATGGTACAGTTGAGGAGTTGTATCTGCATTCCATATACTACGATAACAGGCATTGGTGTGATTGTGTTTGTATGATCATGCTTCACTACTGTTTTCTTTTAAAAAACCACTATAGGGTAACTTTGAGTAATGCTGCTATTCCCGCTAGTTCGGCTATATGTATCACCGCGAAATATGGCAGTAATCCTACTGCATACAATGGTTGCATTGCAAAATAAGCATAGACTGCAATAATATTGTGTAACATTAGCATTCCAGCAAAGAACATTAAACCAATAGTAAATACAGCTCTAGTACTTTTGTAGACTTTAGCATATACTGTTAACAAAGCTATCAAAAGGACGACGTTTGCTATCCCTACGCCTGCACTTATTTCCATCAAACTGTTCATTATAGAATAGAAACGGTAGTAAGAATTCTCTTATTTAGTTTTATCCAAATTCATTCCAGATCTTGTTGGATTGTTATTTGCTAGAGTCAATAAATACATATCTTTCTGTCGTCTTGCTAAATAGAATTTTTTTTTCAAAAACAGAAATATGATGCAGTATTACTTTATCGGACGTTTAAAGGACCTGCCATCGTTGCATGCCCTTGCTTTTCATTTGCACCGAGTTCAAGGCAGTATGGGTACTCGCTCTATACTCCAATACCATCAGGTGTCTGTTTAAATTTGGAATTCATTTGGATGTAAATTGGAAATATATTTAATACAAGGGTGAATGTTTTGTTATCGAAAGGTAGTATGAAATAAGATGGTATTAGAAACCAGTGTTTTAGTCTCTGCAGGCGCAGGACTGGCTTCTTTTCTATCACCATGTATTCTTCCTATACTTCCTGGCTTCATATCGTATCTTTCAGGAACAGCCATAAATGAAGCAAAGAACTCAGTACAAGAAACTTCAACTACTGCTATTACTTCTAATGAAAAGGTGGGAAACATCGAAAGTAATAGTGATGGCGGTGGACGAGGGCAGCAAAAGCATCAAGAACAGCCGTCCTCATCAACGATGATACCTACGCGAACTAGACTTAACATTTTTCTAAACACCGTTTACTTTGTACTTGGCTTTTCACTTATTTTTGCAGTATTGGGTGTAATTCTAAATAGCGTTCTCTCTGTATATGGAGCCGGGTTTCAACATTACCTTACATCTGTTGGTGGAATTGTGATAATAGGATTTGGTGCATACCTGATTCTCACCACAAGGATACGAAGGCTAAACTTTGAGAAAAAGATGACACTGGGCAGACTACCAAGATTTAAAACAAGCTATATTACATCATTTGTCTTTGGAGCAGCATTTGCAGCTGGTTGGACTCCATGCGTTGGACCAATCTTGGGTAGCACATTTGCATTGGCAGCTACTCATCCTGCGGCAGCATACAATTCTTTGTTGGCTTATTCTATAGGATTAGGAATACCTTTCCTGATTACCGGTGCTTTCCTCTCAAGAGCTACTGGTATAATTAGAAGAATGGTCAAACATCTCAAATACTTCAACTTGGTAATGGGTGGAATACTGGTTGTAGTAGGCGTTTTGTTGTTTACCAACCAGTTAATTCTGCTAGCTAATTTCCCACTTGCAAATCAAATCATAAACATCCAGAGTGGAATTTAAGATGAGAGAGGGAAGACGAGAAATATGAATAGAGACAACGTTAGCGCGGTAGCAATGGCAATTGCAGTAATAGCTATAATTGTTGGGTTTGGAGTATATTTCAACAGTCCAAGCCTCAATAAGGCTTCTTCTTCCTCACAGCAACAACTAGAAAAAGTTGTTTCAGCTGCTACTACAACAAACGGTACAATCAAATCAATAAAGCTTGATAAAGCCCAATTCCTTCAAATTGATAAATCACAATTTCAAAAAGCACCAGAATTTGCCCAAATTGCAGGTTATATACATACGCCGAGTAATGCACCGCTAACACTTGCATCTTTAAAAGGAAAAGTAGTGCTTGTTGATTTTTGGACTTATAGCTGCATTAACTGCATTAGGACGTTACCTCATCTTAACGATTGGTATCAAAGATATGCTGACAAAGGCTTCGTAATAGTGGGAGTTCATTCACCTGAATTTGAATTTGAGAAAAACTATGACAATGTAAAAGCAGTAGTTCAGAAATTGGGAATAAAGTTTCCTGTAATATTAGATAGTAATCACGGCACTTGGAATGCATATGGCAACATGTACTGGCCAAGAGATTATTTGGTTGATACTCAAGGATACATCAGACATGATCACATAGGAGAGGGCGATTATAATACAACAGAAAGCGCTATTCAATCGTTGCTTGCTGAAGGAGCAGCTCTTAATGGTATGAAGGATATAAGCTTCAATACAGCTATATCAACAACAACAATCAATCCAGGCAGCCTCGCATATGTCGATTTAACAAAACAAATAACACCGGAAATTTATCTTGGCTATTCCTTCGCAAGAGCACCTCTTGGAAACCCCCAAAACTTCCAACCCGACCAAACAATACCTTATTCAATTCCGCCAAACACCAATTTCAATCCTGATATAATATACCTTGATGGTCAATGGAAGAATAATCCTGATAATATGGAATTGCAAAGCAACACAGGACACATTATCTTGACATACAACGCGAGGGCTGTGAATATAGTAGCTGGAGGACACGGACAACGAGGAATAGTTACTGAAGACGGAGCTACAAAAATATTAAACAACTCATTAGGTAAGGACTTGACACCAGATGGCAAATTCGTGCTTGACGGACAAAGACTATATAATTTGGCGCTATACAACAACTATGGTTCTCATTCCATTATAATCAATGTAAGCGGCAAAGGGTTCCAGTTGTATACATTCACCTTCGGTTAGAAAGTAGATGTACATATGCCCGCCATAAATAGCACCCAATTCCTTTTAAATAGCTAGCATGGATGGGAATATCATTTGGTAAAGTCTTTTTATTTCCTTTCTGTTGCTATTCTCAATCTCTCTAGTCGCTATTTTTGGAATATTTATTTTGCTTAATATGGTGATACTTTCTCCCGTCAAGCAGCGGTTGAAACTATGAATGAATGGACTTCAAATATCGATGGACTACATTACAGAAATTTCAAACAATAAGAAGAGTAGAAGGTAAGATGATATTTTGACTCAGCTTACAGGTAATCTTATCTAAAAAATTCAGAAATAAATACTTGAGTTCGTCGTAAACTTCTGATTCTATCACCTTCCTCCTATTACTCGGATTGGACATAATGGCGCTACTTCATTATTATAGCCAACACCCTTGATCTATGTCTCAGAAGAAATTGGAGAACGATTCCGAAATGAAAATATATCGAGCAACGATTATTAAATCTGTCTGTCATAAACGAATTAGAACTATCCTGTCAAATCTTAAGAAACGCCCATATTTTCAGACATTTTGTAGTATTAGTGTTGTCATTACTATTGTAATGATGCTAATCATCGGTAGTTCTTTTCCGACTATGGCCCTAAGTAAGTCCTCGTCACAAACACCCTCAAGTAGTGGCGGAATACCGGGCAGTAGTAGTCGTGGTAGCGCACCAAATTTAAATGGAATTCATAACCAATCCTCTTCCGCCACGCACGTTTATTCCTCCCAAGCAGCCAGCTATATTTTGGGCGGTAACATCAGTGGTGGTGTTGGTAGTAGCAATAAAATAGTGATGATAAATTTTGATGATGGATATAAAAGTCAATTGATATATGCTAAACCAATCTTAGATAAATATGGATTTAAAGCTAGTTTCTTTATAGTCTGTGGTAAAGTAGCAACACAACCATATTGGATGAATTGGCAAGATATAGCACAGTTAAATAAAGATGGAATGGATATTGAATCTCATACCATGACACATGCGCATCTGAATAAATTATCAACAAATGCCTTGACTTATGAAGTAGGAGGTTCAAAACAATGTTTTGCTAGCCACGGTTTTAATACAACAATCCTTGGATATCCTCTAAACTTGGGATCTGACAAACCATCAGTAGTTAATCTAGTGGCTAAATATTATAATCTTGGAAGATCTGGAACTGACCCACTTATGTTTTTAAATTGTAATGGTTACGCGAAAGATTCGCAGACTGATTGCAGTACATATATAGCTAATGGTAAGCTCACTCATGCAAATAGATATGATATTAGAAGTGCTAGCTTTTACCATATCAGTAACAAACACAATTTTAGTCCTCCAGAAATGTTTCAAGTCTTCCTTCAGATTATTAATAGTCAAATTCCTTCTAATTCAAACGGAAAAATAAAGGCAGTTCCTATAATCGTGTATCATAACCTTACAACTAGTATCCAAGATTATACCCCAGTCAGCCACGCTTCTAGCACAACCGTGGATTTATTTGCCCAAGAAATGAAATACCTACACGATAATGGATTTAAGGTGTTGTTATTAAATCAATTCGGATTTGATCCAACAAATAACGTATTTTACATAAAGAGTGTTCCATCATCTACCAATGGAAATACGTCTAATGCTGCCACCTTGATAAGAGGTCCATCTCCCTAAATGACGAAATGTATGCAGTCTGAAACTAAATAATAGTGGTGCTGCAGTCTTAGCAATTGCATTGTTGTTAACATCGTCGTTAGTCGTTGTAGCTAGTAATACTATCCTTTTATCTTAGAACTACTCAGATCAGTTGTTTGAGATGTGACGACATTATCCTGTAAATTCCTTTAGGATTTGGACGATTCTTAGTCTCATTTCTTCCAGGCACCATCCTTTGTGAGCAGAGTTATTTTCTATCACAACATCTTCTTCTTTCAAACCAAAAAAGGGCATTATTTAATACTACCATTAAAGAGGTATTAAGAAACTCCTAAATGATGTATAGTAATAATGACCCAGAATTTGTCCCGTCAATAGGGCCTGTAAAAGGATTGTGGTATATTTGTCGTGATCCTTTACTATACTACAGTATCTTCGATTGTTCTACCTCTGGATGTTCTGAATCTATGTGCGCTGCAAGCGTTTGTGGAGTAAAAAAGTGAGCCTACAAATTTTTGCTCTGACAAGATAACGGGTTGGAATCAGACTAGACAGATAACAGACCATTCTATAATCTGTTAAACATTCTATTTACCATTTCGGTATTCGCGATACAACATTCTCAGCTACAGGATAACGAATTATTCCCTGCCAAGGAATTTGCGATTGGTTGTTGAGAGGTTATCGGTCTGCCTCCCGGGCAGCAGAAAATTAGTGTTTAAAAAAGGCGAAGTTTTTGATCCTTCATTCTCCAATTTCTGATTCAGCAAATGTTGTAGTAGATCCGAATCTATAACTTCAGTGGAATTTCACCACTCTCAACAGGATAACATGAATATCGCCACTCTAGCCTGACGATTCCTTCTCTGGATAAAAAGGATGTTGTACTTTTATATCCCATTGCATAGAAAAAATTAAGGTCATTGACACTGCCACCAACGGAGAGAAAATTCTGTGATATCAAGACCGATATGAATCCGAGATCTTGGTTGTCCAGATACCGGCAAACATCGATTGGCCATTTGACGATAATGCTCATGTTCTACCATGGGATAGGCCTGCTGCTTATGTTGGTAGGAATATCTATAGTACAAAAGGTTATTTCAAATTATGAAGCTCCTTCACTTCCTCATTACCTTGCCCTAGTGTTGTCTGCTGGACCAACGGAAGAATCGTTGTTTTTTGGCATTCCCTATTATGCCTTTGGAAATCATTATGTGGTTCTAGCGGGAGGGATTATCTGGGCAATGCTACACATTATAAACACACATGCCCTTGATATTCACAATCTTGCATATGCAAACTGGTTGTTTGTAATACCTTCATTTTTCTTTAGTTTTAGAACCTGGATTAGTGGAAAAGGCTGGTTTGCAATAGTTACCCATTCTGGATGGAATGGGATTTTTTTTACGCTAGGCTGCGTCTATCGTGATTACCCGTGTTTAATAATTCCCAATGGAGGAAATTATATGTTGACCTTGAGTAGTATAATGCTTTCTATAATACTAGTAGGTTTAGTCTATGTCCTATACAGAAGGAAGAAAGCAGCCCACATCCGTGTTCCAGAATAGTTAAAAACATTCGAGAACCACTATTGGTTTAATCTGTTAATTGTTGTACTGAAAGCTTCTTGAGATTCCTGTAATGAATGAATAGAACGACAGATCAACAGAACTAACCGTAGCAGAATAGGGCACAATAGTATCATAGATACTCCGAGACTCGAAGACATCCATTCTGATATCGTATTATTACATTTAAAATCACTTTAGTAAAGGCTTATAAAGATAATAAAGCCTCGATCTCAGAAAATGAAAAATAACAAAACTCGCAGCTGAATATTTGTCATGGTCGAGTTATTTCAATTTGTCTGTTACGTTATAATTTACCAATTATCCGTTGAATAGACCAGAATCCCCTCGGTGTCATAGTTAATATATATTTGTTAATGTAGATACATACTCAATATGCTAGCAGTCGAGGCAGTACAGGTGTATAAATTGTATAAGGGTTCAACCTATGCTGCCTTGAATAACGTATCGGTAGATGTCGAACCTGGCCAAATATTTACGCTTCTTGGTAGGAATGGTGCAGGGAAGACCACTTTTGTAAGAATCTGCGCTACCCAATTGGCCCCTACTAGAGGAATCGTACGTGTGCTCGGTTATGACATACTAAAGGAGGCAGGAAAGATAAGGAATCTGATTTCTGTGGTACCGCAAGAAAGCCGGCCATTAAGAGCACTTACACCATGGGATCATGTTTATAATTGGCTACAAATCAGAGGCGAAAGCAGATACGATGCCAAAAAGAAGACGGAAAAAATTTTGTATAAGTTGGAACTTTACGAAGCAAAAGATACACCTGCAATGAACTTATCGGGAGGGATGAAGCAAAAAATTCTCGTGGCTATGGCTATGGCTACCGATGCTCAATTACTTTTTCTTGACGAGCCCACAATCGGATTGGACCCAGTTTCACGACGTCAAGTCTGGTCAGCAATAAAGGATTGGAAAAATGAGGGCAAGTCGATATTATTAACAACACATTATATGGATGAAGCTGAGATGCTTTCAGACAGTATAATCATCATAGACAAAGGCCGAGTAATAGCGGATGGGACTATGCGGGACTTACGAAAGATTATACCACAAAACATCAGAATCGATATTGCAAAAGATAGCATGGATATTGAACTGCTTAAATCTTATGGTTCTGTTGTAGACACTGGGACAGGTACTTTACGGGTATTTACTTTTGAATCTACCGTCAAAGAAATATCGGACTTTGCGATCAAGAAGAATCTATCGTTTACAGTTTCACCTATAACCCTAGATGATGTATTCGTCTCACTTGTAGGAAATAATACGCCAGACAAAGAGGATGACCATCGTAATACAAGTCTAAACTACGATAATGGCAATTAGAAACGAACCCATTTATACGAATCCAGCATTGCGATTAGAAAAGTGAAAGCAAGAATTGAGGAACATCTTAAGGGAATTAAAAATCGCTACGACTTAATAGCATAAAATTAGAGCGTCATTATTATATTATAATATTCTGCCATACAAAGTATTATTAAAGTCATTATGTATATACATCCACATATTATGGCTAGACGTTCAAAGAAATCGATAGCCGAAATATTAACACCTCGATTACTGCCACCGCTGGTAGCACAACCACCATCCTCTAGAAATGATGATAATTATGATTTATTACTAGAACGAAAAATCACTCTAGCAACTGAAGGCTTTACTACAGTCAAGTTTTGCGAACTGATACTAAGAGATAGAAACAGGCTATCTAAAGAGAACGCATTAACGATATGCGAATACATGATAGCAATGAAAAGAGAAATCAACCCAAGACTCAGTTATAAAAGAAATACCATACAGTTTTTAGCAGAGTTGTCAAAGACTGTTGGAATTGCAAAGAAGTTCATTGATATGACAAGAGACAATATTTTTTGCTATTTAGACAAATGTCGCAAGCTAGAAAATGACGACCCATTACACAAGTGGATCGGTAGTTACAATACAAAACTTGTAGTATTATCTCGGTTTTTCAAGTGGCTGCATTATCCTGACATTGATGACCCAAAAAGAAGAAGTGAGTTATCAGCACTTGAGAGAAGACCTGATTGTATCATGGGCATTAGACAACTCAAAAGAAAAGAGATCAGCTGTTACAAACCTTCTGACTTGTGGTCTCAGGAAGACGATTTGTTGTTTCTAAAATGGGTTACAAACAAACGTGACCGCTGCTATCACACAATGGCAAGAGACTTATCGGCACGTCCCCATGAGATATTGAATTTGAAAATAAACACTATCTTGTTCAAAGCAACTGCTGACAACAAACAATACGCAGAAGTTCTAGTTAATGGCAAAACAGGTACAAGACATATTCCGCTAATCCAATCGATACCTTATATCAAAGATTGGCTATCAAATCATCCTAGCAGAAACAATCCAAACTCTGCTCTTTTTGTAGTGTTAGCTAAGAACTCTATGGGCAAGCAACTTAGCGTTAAAGGTCTATATGGAATTTACAAATACTACAAAGAAGAGTTCTTTCCAAAGCTACTTGAAGAACCAACAGTATCAAGTGAGGATACAGAAAAAATAGAGTCTTTTAGCCAAGCCGTTCAATCCTTACATACGGCGCCATAGTGCTTTAACTGAAAAAAGTATCAAGATAAAATCCAGCACGCTAAACCAACATGCTGGCTGGAGCATGAACAGCAATATGGCCCAAAAATATATACACTATTTTGGAAATGAGTCCTCCGAATCACTTATAGAGGCATACGGCATGGTTACTAAAAATAATGTTTCTATAGATACCTTAAATCCTAAGTTATGCCCTAACTGCAATGAAGGTAATACTCAAGATGCTAAATTCTGTGCTAAATGTAGAATGGTCCTGACCTACGATGCCTATACTGAGACTCTGGAGAACCAAAAACAGAAAGAAGACAAACTAGCAACCATGGAAGAACAATTTAATTCAATGCAATCACAAATGCAGACGTTAATATCATCACTGGCTACTATGGATCAATCAAATAAAAATGCGTTTGCGAGACAACTATTTGATAAAGGTGTATATAAAAAAGATGAGCTTACGGATAAGTTATAGATATGATTTGGAACCAAAGATGTTTTTGCAAAGCCTATATAATTTCAATCAGTAATATACGAATATTGATATAAAACCCACGTTATTACCTACGTTTTACATAAAGTTAAAAGGCTAGCTATTCGTAGCATACTACAGACAGACACATGTCTTCAAAAAATAAAAAAAAGGATCAGACACCTCTTCGATGTAATAGGTGTTTCGCAATGGCAATATAGCGGAACCAATCCTTACGTAGCAACCTGCCCGCATTGCAGAACCACGGTTTCTATTCAAAAACACAGAGTCAGTCAGACCGGTCAGTCTTTGGAACGGCCCGGCCAGTCTGGTGACCTCACAACCATCACTGATGGTATCCCCAACCATGAATAGTTGCAGCCCTATATTTGGATCAAGTGTATTTAAAGTTTCAAAATTCTCTACGGATACTGTTACGGAATGTCTTACGAGCGATTGCAAAGATTGCAGCGGTTCGTACAGTAGTGAAATCCTAAGGCATCGATTTGTTTGCACATGTAACTGTCACAACCAGGCCTATAACAATGACCGTGACAGGAAGAAGAAAACTCACGCACATCGAAGCAACCTAAGAATGCACCGTGTCAAAGATCAAGAAAACAAAGGTGAATATCCTAATCATGCTTGAAGATGAAAGTAATAACATCCTGCAGCGTATAGCGCTTTCAAGTTCATATTCAAACAGAACGCAACTAGGGACAGAACGGCTGGACTGTGCTAAGAAGCCGGAAACTAAATACTCAAACAAACGGTGGAGTCCACTATCTGCGTCTTATGACAATCACGTGACATCTGCAGCAGCACCCGAGAAAGCAGCAATCACACCCTGGACTGCTGCGAAAATGATAGACGAGCTGATTTTGGAACTTGCTCGGGTAAATATCTACGTCAAAAATCAAGAAGATGGATTCGTTCGTATCATCCCTAAGTATTATTCGCAAGCGCAAGAACTCATGTATAGGATCCCACTCTACAAACCTGACCCACCTTACTTTGAGATGGACCTGAAGGATCTCCAAGGTATAGATGTTAAAGCTATCGAGAGAGACCTTTCATTCCACTATGCAGGTCACTTGCTACATTCTATATTCTGGGCTAACATGAAATCAGGCGGTGGCGGAAAACCTGGCGGCGCTCTAGCTGACAAAATTAATGCAGATTTTGGTGGCAGTTATGATGGATTCAAGGTCCAATTTACAGAGGCTGCCAAGACCGTGGAAGGTATTGGATGGGGTATCCTCGCATTCGATCCGCTTTCAGGTCAATTATTGACATTTGGTGCAGAGAAGCACAACTTGCTACTCGGTCCAGGAACTGTTCCATTACTAGTTTGCGACGTGTGGGAACATTCATACTATCTCCAGTACAAAAATGACAAGGCAAGTTATGTTAATGCGTGGTGGAGTGTGGTAAACTGGGATGACATGGCAAAGCGATTCGACAAGCTGCACTTAATAAATATTCTGAAGCGTCTATTGGATTAAGTATCTTTTTCATCTCTATTTTTTTGGTATTATTATCAGACGACGCTTTCGCTTCTGCAGATAACTTAGAATCAATAGTAATAAGAGAAGACGTACCTTGCATCATCTGATACAGGTCCTGATAAACCCTACAGAAGAGGTTTTTCTTTTGGAGAGCTTACAAAGATGATACAAAAGAGGATATTAACTAGCGTAGTTGTAATTTTGGATTGTTGTTATAGCGGTTCAGCTACGGTAAGCAAAGGAAATCAAGAGTCCTTCTAGTTGACCTGGATCTCTCTTCGAAGATGTAATTGCTGTATATAGATAGGTTATGATCGAACTAATACGGAATTCATATAAATCTGAGTGACAATTAGTGTTTTTGGTATAGATGGCAAAAATGCAGAAGAAGAGTATCAATTCACCAGACGAAACGCGAAGC
>QHBN01000228.1 GCA_003176995.1 Candidatus Nitrosopolaris wilkensis | reverse complement strand
AAATTTTACTCTAAAAATTAGATAGTTGTTATTGTTAATATATTTCTCATTTTCTCTGATATTCACGTAAGTAGGAGGATAAATGTATCATGACATGATTTACTTTTTTTCGATGATGGTAATGGAACTACAGAATATTTGATTTGTTCTATACTTCTAAAATCCCTCATTCGTCCAATAAAAGGAGATACTATGTTGAGAAGCATTATTCTTAGAGTTAAAATAAAGTGGACGGGTACGTAAGAATAAGGAGCGAAAAGGCATATTTTACACAACATTATTTTTGTTCATAAATTTCCGATACTCAATCAGTAAAATAGATATGACGATTATGATATCATCACCCATTGGCAAACAAAGTAACCTCAAAAGAACTGAGAGATAGAAAATATCAATACATGTTTGTAGACGTACGAGAAGCCGATGAACTGGAAAAAGGCAAGATAGATGGAGCAGTCCATATGCCGTTAGGACAGCTAATAAGAAAGGCAAGACATGACGAGCTAAAGGATCTTAAGAGAAAGAAAATTTGCACTTACTGTTCTGGCGGATATAGAGGAAATATGGCTGCAGATGAGTTAAACAATCAAGGATTTGATGCTGTAACTATTGAAGGAGGCTATTCTGCTTGGAAAGATGGGGAAGAGACAAAGAGGGATAACAATAGTATTGAGTGAAGTCTGGAATAAAGTCTACAAGTCAGACAGTTCTTTCTTTGGAGAGGAACCTAGTAACTTTGCCCTGCTTTGTTTTAACCACATGAAAACTAACCATGCAAAAAGAGTATTGGAGCTAGGCGCAGGTCACGGAAGAGATGCAATATTTTTTGCGTCAAATGGAATTGAAGTAGAAGCATTAGACTATTCTGTGATTGTAGTTGACATACTGGATAAGATAAGGAAGGAAAAAAGACTGCCAATAAAAGCGCAATTCTTTGATGTCAAGAGACCACTTCCATTTCCAGATAGCTATTTTGATGCTGTATACTCGCACATGCTTCTTAACATGCGCTTTTCACTTTATGAGCTTCATTTTATATTTTCAGAAATGAAGAGAGTCCTGAAACCAAAAGGTTTGAACTTCTTTTCTGTTAGAAATTACAACGACAAATGCTACGGCAAAGGTGTGGAGATAGAGAGGGGAATCTATGATATAAACGGCTTTCAAGTCCGATTCTTTACAGAAAAGGAGATACAAGATTTAATGGAAGGCTTTGAATTGCTCTGGATAAGAGAAGAATATGAAGAACCAGTTACCCTTTATCTTGTATCCAGCAGAAAAGCATGAATGAAATTTTAGGACATCCCAGTTACTGAAATCGTTGACATTCCAAAGAAAGCCAATATAACATTGGTATTTCAAATCTAGAAATATTTATACGAATGATAAAGACCTACAATCATACATGTGCAAAAAACAAAGACGATCGTCGTCTGCTAGGTTTTCGTCATTGCATTCTATAATCATAATTCCGTTATCTATAATTTTTTGTTATCTGTCGTTTATCAATATTGCTGGCCAATCGCAACCAATGGCAGGATCAGCAATAATCCTGATGCCCACCCCATCTGCACCTTCCAATGTTACAATATCTAATAATAACACTAATATGACCTCGACTTTTTATCATTCTTATGAAATACTTATTAATGATTCTCGGTTATTAACACAAAATTATCAAAGCGAGATTGGTAAAATGCGATTAAAACAATACGATAATAAGACAATGATGTCGGTCACCGATAATTACTTGCCAATGTTTCAGAAACTAGTTGGTGGATTAGAGGCTTTGAAGCCTACTACTGAAAATTACCTTCAAGCTAAAGAGTGGTATACCAAATCACTTCAGTCTGAAATAGAAAGCTACAGACATTTCAGAAACTTTTTAGAAAATGGTAGTCCAATAGAGGATGAGAAATCAACACAATTTCTATCTGATGCGCTAAGATATGAGTTCAACACATTTGCTACTTTCACTAACCAGACCAACAACCAAACACCTTTTATCTGAAGCGAAATCCTGCAGGAATAATAATATTGATACTATATTCCAAACTAAATGGTTGAATGCCAGTATTCTATCCACGGCTTGAGGACCATATTTTGGCATTGTTACTATTGATTAATTCAAACCTCTACCATTTTAGGTAAAAAAAAAAAATATTCGGCTATTGATATTATTATTATTATAATCATAAATAGTTCTAGAATTACGTCACATACCTATTGTTATTACTTAACGCAATAACCCCACCGATTACTCCTCGTATCGATCCTAATATGGCAAGTCCAATTTCTGTAAGACCTCATACAGAAAAAACTAAAACAAGTATTCCTCAGATGGTTTGCTTCGTGTGAATCTTTTGTTTATCATAATAGCGCCAATGATGACCATTATTCCCAAATCGATCTTCTTTCATTCAATACTTGGTTGAAAGATTCTTCTTCTCGTGTCATAGCTAAGATCCTAATAGCACTTACTTAAGATATTCGTGATTGCCTACCGTTAAAATTGTTCTTTTCTTACAGTACCATGATTGAGGAAAAATTTGCAACTACGCTCTCTCTTTTCAAGTGCATATCCGCGGCTTTTACTTTATCTGAGCATTTACCCTTATCTCATGAGACATACTATACATAGCGGGACATCTTTCTTCTGCCATTTTAACCAGTTCCTGAAGCTTCTGCTTATCTGCGTTCTCACTTTCAGTCTCTAACTCAAAGTTAATTCCTTCTGTTATTGGTTCGTTAGCTAAATCAAAAGTCTTGGCAAAGTTAATCGTGCATTCTGTATTCACAACAAGCTTTGTGAACTTCACTCCCTGACTTGCTGCAACACTTGCAAAAGTAGCTATGAAACATGAAGTAATACCAGCTACACAATATGCCATTGGACCCAATCTATTACCATTTCCGCCCAGAAATGAAGGTGAATCTATTTCAATTACCTCCTTTCTTTTCTCGTATGATAGTTCTGTTCTGAATTGATAACCCTTGCTTGGATCTAAATTCCACTCTCCTTGTAACTTCACTGGTTTTCTTAGACTTTGCTTATCTTTCTTGCCATTTGCAACAGTCTGAGATATTTTGTCCAAGTCTGTATTGTTGATAACATTGGCCATAATCCTTAATGAATTTGCTTAGTACTTGTTTGTTTGCATCGTGTAGAACATAATTTGTAGTTATTAGCCTGTGTTTTTAATAAAAATCCCTGTTTCAGTTCTATTATTAAGACACAATATAGCACCAAAATTTGTAATGGCTTTGTAAATCCATTAAAAAGCAATTCAATGTGATGCAGTGTACGAATTCTTTTTATCTTCTACGGTCACATATACAGTATATATACTATATAGTTGGCAAGCAAAAAAACTTGATACATTTTGAAACACCCGTTGATTATCGAATATGAAATCAATAATGCCATCAAATCGTGCCAAATCAAATAATCTGGGCTTTCGTGAATGAGATCTAAAATGATCATAAAGTGATTTATTACAATTTGGTTATTGAAAAACTAATAGCTTAATTTTTATTATAAAATAAAAATTAAGAGACCCCTTTAGTATTTTAAAGTCTGGTTGAAACTACCCTGAGTTGGAAATACTCCATGAGGATACGGAGTGATAGTGTTACTTTGTAGTACTTCTGCGATACCAGGAATATGTGTAAAGGCCGAGCATTTCACAAATCCTGACCCCGCGGTCCTGCATCTCATTTATCACCCTCTGGGATATAATGTAAGATATTCAACAACCATGTTGAATATCTCGAATCTATTGAAGAAGTTAGTGGAACTTCTATTTCCACTTGTTAGTTCAACTCAAGTTTATCTCTGACTTCTTTAGCTCTGTTCCTGACAGTGACTTCTGTTACACCGGCCGCCCTCGCAATATCTGATTGAGTGATAATCTCTCCAGTCTTAATACTTGATAGGTAGAGTATAGATGCTGCAAGTCCCATAGGATCTTTTCCAGCGGAGATTTCTTTTTTGGTAACATTACTCATGATTTCTGCTGCTTGTCGTTTCGTTCTTTCACCCAATTTAGCTATATTCGCAACTTTAGCTATACATTTCATTGGTTCGAGTTGTGGTATTTTAAGGTCAAGTCTGGAGTGAAGCATTCTATAATCTTTTGATAGTTCTTTACGCTTTACATTACATGCTGTTGCTATATCTTTTAATGTTCTCGGAGCTCCCATTTCTCTGCATGCAATATATATCGCAGCGGCTAGAACTCCTGAAATAGTTCTACCACGTATCATCATTCTTGCCTGAGCTTTTCTATAAATATATGCTGATTTCTCTACTATCACATCAGATAATCCAAGTTTATCTTTCAATACATCAAGTTGGAAGAAAGCTTGCTGGAGACTTCTTTCAGTTGGTGTGTGAATCTGAGATCTACTGTCCCAAGTCTTAAGTCTACGCATTCTTGTGCGCATCGCCACATCAAGCTTGTTACCATTAGCATCTCTGTCAGTTCTTCCAATGATTGTTGATAGACCCATATCATGACGAGCCAGAGATTGTACAGGCCCAGTTCTCGTTCTCTCTCCCATTTCATCTGTAGCAAATGTACGCCACTCAGGTCCTATTTCCTGTAATTTATCAGAAATTACTAGACCGCATTTAACGCAAATCATTTCGCCAGACTCAGAATCTGTGATTATCTGGTCATTTCCACAATTCTGACATTTAGCTATGGTAGCGGCAGCTGTAGTAGTAATGTCTACGTGGATGTTTGAACTATTCTTCTTACTATTATCATCCTGTAATTCAATAACTATACTAACATCACCATACCTAATATAACATAGTAATTACATATAAATAGTATAGTAAGCAAAAAGTTACTTGGTTAGTGCGTAGTAATCATCTATATTAGCTATAGATGGGTAACTATATAACCCATTACCTACCAAACCTTAGCATGGGCATGAAAGCTGGTAGATCCTGATAACGATGACATCAGCAACAGACAGAGATTCAATAACAATAAACCCGACACCTAGGAGTGATTCTAAGATAAGATGTTGCCCAATTAACAATACGCTTAATATCATTGGGAAACGGTTCACGATTTTGATTCTAAGGAATATGATAAATGGCAAACAGAATAGGTTTAACCAATTTTTAAACTCCATTGAGGAAAGTAATCCAAAGACTCTTTCCGTAAGGTTAAGGGAAATGGAGAAATATGGATTGATAAAACGTAAGGTCTATCCTAACGAAAAACCTGTCAGGGTAGAATACCATCCTGTTGAAAAAGGTCTGGAATTGCAGCCTATACTTGATATGATGGCTGCGTACTCTTTAAAATATTGTAGTAAGGATGTTTTTAAAGATGCGAAGCCAAGAGAATTCAGAGAAGTATATGGAAGAGAAATGGCTAAAATTTCTCCCTAAAAACCCTCCATCTTAGGCTCTAGCTTTGGACCTATTCTGATTTCATCATTATAGTGTTTTTTAGAAAATAGTAGGTTTGACCTGCAGAGATTTCACTTCCTTCAGAACAATATGGTTCCTTTTTTTCTAATATGGGTCTGATTCACACTAAAATAAATGATATTCTACCAGATATGCGTTTAATAAGACAATTGATAAGACCTGAATATTTTACTGCTACAAATCATCCACTACTACTCATAACTTAAAATTTATAGTTTGTGGTGGTCATGGAGTGAGGATAATAACCAACCTTGGTACGGAAGCAATAACGTATACTGGCGCAATAGATGGTTACATTAGTGTAATCCGACTAAGCAATTAGGGTTAGTAATATTAAGCAGCTGCGACGAAAAGGATCTTACTTCACCAGAGATATGGCAAAATTTTCAGATCTTCCACTACTATTTCTGCTTCATCCGGAGTCAGGGATTCACCAAGAGTAGTATGTTAGGACATAGGTTTCGTGGTTTCGTAGTTGTATAGAAATTAGTTTGAAGTTTAATCATGAGCTTTGTTCATGTTTGAGCCGTGTAGCGCATGATCGTTTCTATATTAACCCTTATTCGAAGGTGTATTGGATGGAAGATTTTGATGATGGATCGTAATATTGCCTGTATGGCTTGAAAGCCATGCATAAAGATCCGCTAAACCATATTCCTATATAGGTCCCAGCGCGGTAATCCATTGAGACGAAGGGTAGAATACATGTCCTAGACCTGGGTATGTTATCAATGTGTGATCAGGGTGATTCAACTCGGTTAATCTTTGCTGCAAAAGAAATGCTTGCTGAACAGGTGTTTGACTATCATTTTCTCCATTGAGTATTAAGATATTTGTAGAAGATTACCAATAACGCTCAGATTTGGTTGTAGAGCAAGGACTGATTTAATCCATGTACGGCATGGTTCTAAAGCAGTACACTTACCAGTTGGGAACGGAGCAAGTGATTCAAATGTATTTACTAGCAAAGGTTTTAGCTCCTTATCAATGTTCACTGTCCCATCCTTGCCTACGTCTAAGCCAGGATGCCAAACATACTGGCCTGTTTTGTTATCCTTTTCTATCAGAGAATTTATAGCTTCTTTTATGGCTGCATCTGCTGCACTTCCATTAATCCTTGAGGCTACTTCTGAAAGGGACAATATTCCATCATGATCTACATCTAATATTTGCTTAGCCAAAAGTAGTGGTTCATCCACATTTTGTAAATGTATAATCTCACGAAAGTTCTGGGCAACTGTACCCATAAGTACTATATTCTCCACCTTAGTTGTATTCTCAATTGCAACCCTTAGAACAATAATTGTCCCTTCACTATGACCAATTAACGTTATTTTCTTAGGATCAACTGCTGGCTGCTGAATGAGAACATTTAGAGCTTTTTCTGCATCTTGTTTGAGTTGATTGGTCTTAGATTTCCCCATAGATTGCTGTTTAGAATAGTTTGTTAGCACCTATTCCTCTCTTATCATATCGAAGTACTGCAAAGCCTCTTTCTGATAGATATCGAGCTATCTGCCAAAATGGTTTAGGTGGTTGGCCACCACTTTTATGAACATATCTTAAAGTTTCGTTCTTATCATGAGCACCAGAACCATGTACAAGAAAAGGACCCTAACCCACAGCAGGGAGAGTTAATTGAGCACTGGTTTTCAAACCGTTTCCTAAGTCTATAACTAAATTTCTATATTTTATAGTCTGGATGTATTGTTGAGCTAGTGTCGTCTGTTGGTCTCTGAAAATACCAGTCGTAAGTAAACAAGACGATACGAGCATGATTATTAAAAACAAACCTACAAAAAATGTCATAGTTCTTGCCTATGCATTTTAAAAAAGTCACTTAACACATGAATATAAGATTTCATACCGAACTCCAAGATCTTACGCCGAACCCTTATAGATAAACTCGTAAAGGCATCCTTATCAAAGAACTAGAGCGCGGCCAACATTTGACAGACAAATTGGTACATCGCAGCTATACGAATTTAGATAAGATGACAAAAAAGTACATAACCTTCTTTAGTTTCAACTAATTGCAAGTGGAACAAATGGAATCCAAGTTAAAAATTCTGGGTTTTGTAGGAAGTTTGAGAGTGGGTCCATATAATAAAGCCTCCTAAGCGCGGCTGCTGATCTGCTCCCAGACGATACAACTTTGGAAGTATTCGACCTTAATGGTATTCCTCCGTTTAATCAGGATCTTGAAATGGATATGCCTGCAAGGGTAAAGCAGTTAATATCAAAAATAAGAGAAGCAGATGCCATGTTGATTGCTACTCCAGAACCATACGGTGATAATCCATTTAATGAAAAACCAGTAGCAATCATTAACGCATTTATTGGGATGCTTGGTGGCGCGAGAGCGCAATATCATTTACGTCAGATGTTTGTGTTCCTGAAATGCATCAAGTTAATGTCCTAGAGGTAATAGCCACGTTTGCACAGAATAAGTTCGACGCAAATGGCAAACTAACTGATGAGAACACCAGAAACTTCTTAAAAAAAAACTACTTCAAAACCTTGCTATCTGGACTAAAAAATTGGTTCATACAGTATGTGAACCAGGCCAAACCTAAACGCGTATTCTAAACCATATTATAATTGATAGAGGGATTTTATTATCAATGTCCAAGACATATGAAGAATTCAGCGGCTATGCAACTCCGAATGGAACAACGAAATATGCAGATTATGCAACCCAAGAGAAAGGTAAACCTGCTACGCACTTTCGTGTTTTTGAAGAACTATACTTATCAAGCATAGGAATTGGAACTTATCTTGGTGAGATGACTGCAGAAGACGACAAAGCTGTTGAAAATGCAGTCTATCAATCTGTCAAATCAGGTGCCGTGAATGTCATAGATACTGCCATAAATTACAGAGCAATGAGATCAGAGAAAAGTATAGGACGTGGATTGTCTCGTCTGATAAATGATGGCATTATTTCTAGAGATCAAATATTTATATGTACCAAGAATGGCTATGTAACAAATGACGGTGATTATCCTGCAATTGATGTAATGGAATATGTACAGAAAATGTATGTAGCTACAGGAATCATCAAATCAGACGATATTAGTTCTGGCTACAATGTACTCAATCCCGCGTATATTGAAAGATGTATTGATAAATCACTACTTAACATGCATCTGAGTACTATTGATCTGGTTTATGTACATAATGCATTTGAGAGTTGGTATGAAGATGTTAGCAGAGAAGAATTTATGCAGATGTTGGCAAAGGTTTTTGAAATTTACGAGAAATACCGTTCAAATAACAAGATACGGTACTATGGAATGGCTACATGGACATGCTTTAGAGTGCGGCCAGGCGACAAGGAATATTTATCCTTAGAAGATGTAGTTAAATTAGCTGAAAAGATTGGAGGAAAGGAACACGGCTTTCGTTTTATTCAACTTCCCTACAATCTAGCTTATAGTGAAGCATTGGTTCTAAAAAATCAAACTATCGGTGTTGAAAAAAATTTAAATATACTAGAAGCTGCAGCAAGATTGAACATAGGAATATTTACAAGTATCCCATTATTCCAGGGACGTTTACTTAGAGCAAGTATTCCTGACTACGGAGGATTAAACGATCAAGTTGCAAAATTAATCCAAATAATTCGTTCAAGTCCCTCTGTCATTGCACCATTAATAGGTCAAAAAAAACCCGAACATGTTGAGCAAAATCTTAAAATCTCAGATGTTCCCCCTATGAATGAAGAGCAGTACAAGAAAACCATTCAGATGCTGTTAAAGGGAGAGTGAACACCGTATATTGGCGCAGTTGTATTAGATTATTCCTCGAGTAAGCCTGAGGAACATAGGAGGAACTAAAAGCTGAGTGTTCATTTCAGAGGGTAGACCATGTTATTTTCCTACGCCCTTTAAGAGCCCTAATTATCGTTCATCTTCCTGCTGTAATCGTCTTAGTCTTTCATTCTCTTTTCGACTAGTAGGTAAAAATCTTAATTGCATTCCATAGCATGGACATAACATACCACCATAATAGGGTATAATACTTCATATTGCCTACAATAATCTATGAGGTACGCGCTCGGTCTATAATCAAACGGTATTTGGACGAAGGTCGAGGCAGCAAGATGTTCTAGTTTTACGAACCAAAACTTCAATTTACAAGACCTAAACTAGTACTAGCTTCACTATTCCGTAGGACAGACAGACAGGAGACGGGATGTTATTTTTTCTAATGATGTATTGCATTGGATACATGACCATAAAAAAAGTGTTTGAACATTTTTGGAAAATGTTAAGAAGTAATGGGCAGCTATTGATTCAGTGTGGAGGTTATGGACAGTTACAAAAAATTACATCCTCTGAAACAAATTACAGGAGTTAATAGCTTCAGCGAGTGTTTCAAAAACTGCGAGGAACCCTGGCATTTCGCAAAGGCCGAAGAAACGACCGATCTGTTAGCAAAGACAGGATTTAAGAATATCGACGTCTCTCTATCTAATGAGTGTTCTAAGCTTGTAGAACACAAGTGATATTCTTCATTTATGAAAACTGTAGTATTGAAACCTTTTCTTGGACTATCTCCCAACTTATGAATTAAAAAATAGATACCTCGAGTTAGTTATAGATAAAGTAGTACAGACTGCCACTACCAAAAATAATAAAGAACTATCTCATCCTTGAGTATAAGACTATGTTATGCTAAGCATTATAGCTAAGAAAACTTAACACGGTAGGTTGCTCCTTCCCTATTGAGGGTTTCGTTCGCTAATCGTTAATGCTCTCTTTCTAATCTCGACATCATGTCAATTTGAACATAATTCCACGACCGGGGAAACCAGAACAACCTGCGCTCGAAGGTTGGAAAAGCTGGCAGTAAATGACAGTATCTGGGAATACCACGCTAGCTCTTTCCAAAAAAATTAAAATAAATCGCTAAAACACGTAGTATAATGAGTCCTCGTCAAGACTTTCTTCCTCTGACTCATGGTAGGCAGACATTCGGCTGCTCTAATTGTGGAACACATTATATTGTATTTCCACCAAGCACAGAATATATTTCTACTATGCTTGAACCTTGTCCAAGAGTCGATTATCAGAAGAGCTTCTATGACTGCATAAAGTGTAAACACAGAAATATGTTCTATTGGCATAAAAGACATCGTGAAGACAGACTTTTGCTTTCTGTATAAAAAATAGTTTAGTTTTTTTATATGAATAATTCTGAAGCTTATATTAGATAATGTTATTGGAAATAATAGATAATACTCATGCCTCATGCCTCATGCCTCATGCCTCATGCCTCATGCCTCATGCCTCATGCCTCATGCCTCATGCCTCATGCCTCATAC
>QHBN01000227.1 GCA_003176995.1 Candidatus Nitrosopolaris wilkensis | reverse complement strand
TTCCTAGCAGAAGTGTAACCTAAGTCTGTAAGTGAATTTGTTACCTAAGTGTGTAAGTACAACACTTAGGTAACAAGCAAACAAAGAAGCACTATGACGAACGCATAAAGGACTATTGTAAGTACATAAAGAAGGATCTTATATTTGATAATCAAAAACTCATTGAAGCACAAGTTATCGACTATCTTGTATCCTTAAGGAACAGACACCTATCATATAGTAACTATTGCATGTGCTTTAGCTGCAATCGTCTAGTAATACTTAAGTTTCTGCGTGGTTAGGGTTAGGTGCTATATGCTAGGAGACAAGGAGTATCAGAGGCGGCAACAATTTTTTCTATATTAGGATAAGATCAAAAGACTGATTCATCTATTATTTCATAAAACTTACTTATCTATAGTGGGTGTTGCAATACTATACTGCCTTAACTACTTAAAATTATATACCCCAACGTGTTAGTCTATTGATTTATTAGTCGTCGTCCACAACATCAAACGGATGCAGCAAATGACTAAATGTACGTACAACGTTTGTACAAATTATTATTATTATATGGGTATTATAGATAGATAAGGTAGCTAGCTAACTGCTAAATTTTCAAAGTATGGATAATATTTGAATGGTATAGATTCAATTAGTTCCTCTTATTATGATAGCTTACATTAAGTTACAATAAAATTCTTTCAGGAAGTAATCTCTGATCTTCTGTAGGAAGTACAAGTTGCAGCTACTGAATATGCTTATTCACAAGGACTATTTGTGCATTAGTTGTACGTGACAGTGAACTAAACTGCAGCAAAAAAACCTATTAATTGTATTAGACCCGCATTCCCTTGCTCATATGCTGTCGTTATTGCAAACACCATATCTATATTTGCATTATATTACTATACTATTGAACACTTTGGATACACTCTGAATTCGACAAACAAAACAAGATAAAACAAGCATATTTTAAAATGTTTCAAGGGCTTCAGCTTAAGGATGAATCTTATATGAGGATGGTCATTCGAACAAGAGAAGGTAAAGTAGGGATCTGCTATTTTAAGAATTTCTAATCAAGTGGCGATGCATCGTCTTCGCGTTGGACAGAAACATTAGATTGAAAAGTCGCTAAGAAATTATTCACGGTAACGTATTCTGGTCTTTATTTAGCCTTGAAGCGGATATAAACATTAAAAAAAGTAATGTGTGGAGCGGTCAGCTGCATCTACTTTACTATTACCTTTCCTACCATCCAGGGATGGACAATGCACAAGTAGTTGTACGTTCCTGCTTTTTGGAATGTGACTGTAAATGTGTTTGAAGAGCCAGGGTACATTTGTCCTTTGTCTTTTGGAAGTAAAAGACCTGAGTTAACGTACTTTTCACTGCCTGCCATAGTGTAATTTGCATTTTGACTCATAACTTTCACATTACCTGACGAATCAATTGATACTGGATTGTAGACTCTTCCATTTATGCCTATTATAGTATTCATTCCGTTCATAGGAGGTCCTCCCACGGTGGGTTGAACATTAGAACCAGGAGGTAAAACCATAAATTTTGTGGAACTTGGCACAGCAAATGGTATAGCAAAGTTTGTATTGGATTTATTGTCCAATACGAATGAAACAGTATGTGGTTCTCCTACAAGTGTTGGATTATACCACATCACACTTTGGCCTACTTTAATTTCGATCTGTTGTGGGGTGAAGCTAGTGAATGGTGCGGTAGCATTTCCTCCTCCAGATTTTACTACATTTGCTCCTGTTATTGCTGTTGTATTTACAGCTGCATTAACATTTGTTCTTGTTATTGTGCTCGTAGATACAAGTACTTATCGCTGTAACGATAGCCGATATTAGTACAAAGTTGAAGTTTTTTCGGGTATTCATTGGCAAAACAAATAACTAATCTAGAATTTAAGGCTTCTTGTTTACAACCTGAAACTATACTCAATCTTATTCCTAGTCAACAAAAATCAATCTTCTCGATACATAAGATCGATTTAGTCTAATCTAATATCCCCAGATAATATTTTCGTCAACCAGGATTTCTTGTGGTCGAAAGAAATACTTGTAATACTCTATTGACTTCATCTGGATATTGCACGAATAATGCATGGCCAGCATCTTTTATCTGTACAAGCCAAGCTCCAGGGATTTTTCCCGCAATAATTAAAGAATTGGTTGTTGGTACATTATTATCATGATTTCCAGTTATGATCAAAGTAGGATTGGATACTTTTGTAAGCTCATCTCAAATACCACTCCAGTTGGTTGCCATCCAGATTTGTGAAATGTCATTCTGGATAAGGGCGATATAAGTATTCAGACAGTTACAGACGGCTAAAAGGGTTGTAGCTATTAATAAATAGTGGGGGAGGAAGGCGGCGTTAATGAGTGTTTCAGACCCAAAGAGGGCTAACGCATTCCTAAAATAATTGTTGCCGGGCAGAAATATCTAATATTATTAGACAGCAAAGGCAGTTAATTGCAATGCGAAGATTTGTACAACAAACCGAATCGGTAAGATATGCAAGGGATTTTGTGGGAGAAAGGATAAGCTCTTTGGAGAAGGATGTCAGTCATTGTCTACAAGGACATTTGGCTCCATTTCCGGCTTTGTTTTATTGTTTTGCAAGTGTGGATCTCTTTGGGGCTTTATACGCTGGGCGTGCAGATAACCATGCTCCAACAACTTCACAATCTATTTCCTACATGACAAGCTTAATGAATTATACTTTTGCAGATGCCGATATCATTGTGAATCTATTTAGACACAAACTTGTTCATTTGGCACAGCCAAATCCAGTCATACGACACAATTCGGATTTAATAACTTGGAGATACCATCATGACGACAAACAATTTCACTTAAAGAAAATTCAACTGCCAAAAAACTCCACAATTACAATCACTCCAACTTGGAGCATACCCGTGACTCATGAATTCAACATAAGCATCATGGACTTTGTAAGGGATATCAAAGATTCAGTTAATATTGGCTTCGCTATAATTGTTATGGCAGACGACGAAATACGTAGAATACTAAATGATAGGGATATTGAATTATTGCGGAAGCGATTCATGTGCGCTCTTAAGGAAATGGATGGTGGCAAGAATATGCGCTTCGAATTTCAGCAAGTTTACGGTCAAATGGGCTTCGGATATGACCGTCCGCTTGCACTGCGTGTAGTAATTCAAGATTACTTGTTACCACAGGAACTTATACAAATTGTGGGCGATAGAATTATGATTACTGATAAAGGTAGACATAGATGCGACCAGATTAGACATACGGACGAATTAGAATGGAAGGAAACCATGAAAAGACTTGATCACTACTCACGACATGGAGAGTGAAGATTTAGAGTTGTTTTAGAGGACGGATAATAGTGTCTCTTGATATGGTTGTAGGACTTGAATAGAGATAATTATACCAGTAGTGATCTTTAATAAATCCCGACTAGACGGTATGACACACGATTATCTAAATTTAGACAATCATATGATTCAAGCATATATATGTGTATATACATATGATTGCCTATACCTAACAACACCCCGATAGTTAGCGCATAGTTAACCAACAATACAAAACCTATTCAAATACCATCGTCAAATAGAGCGTTAGCACGCTCGACAACTAGGTCATCAAGAGTTCGCAGAATTACTCTTCATGTTATGGTTCGAGTAAGGTCATGGCGTGCGAATGAAATATTAATACACCTTAGCTTGATATGATAAACTTATATCTTATGATTATGGCGGCCCATAATTAGGATTCGTAGTTTCTTATTTATAAGATAAGATCGGTAGTCCATAGTTGGAACAATTCCAGGAGAAGCGCCAACTAGCCACAAAGTAAAATCAACTACTGTCTAAAATGTCTAGTCTCAACGAATCCACTAAGTATAAAAATATTTCTGTCTAAATTAGATGTGAGTTCTTTTTAAATAATGAATATCTATACGCATTTGAACATGAGTAGTTTTAGCGATCCAAATAATAATAACGACATCAACAAAAGCAGCACTAATACCAGCCGAATTTCAACCAAAAAAGGGTACATGAACCTAATTCCACCGTTGTCTGAAGTGGAATTCGATTCGTTAAAGCAATCAATCAAGGAAGAAGGGTTGCATATACCTGTAATAGTCAACAAACAGGGAATTGTTCTCGACGGACATCATCGATTCCGAGCCTGTAAGGAGCTCGGTATTCGCCTCCAATTCCATACCAAGGAATTCAAAAATTCATTAGATGATAGGCAATTTCTAATCGAAGTTAACCTTAGAAGGCGCCAGCTGAATGAGTTTCAGAGAGTCGAAATCGGTTACTTGTTAGAAGATATACAAAAAGAGAAGGCGAAGAGAAGGATGTCTCTTGGTGGGTACATAGTAGGACTAGCCAACAAAAAAGAGGACGATAATAATAATGAGGTGGGGCAAAGGGTAGCCTCTATGGATGCTACCCTTGGAGCAAGTGAGGAGAAGGGAAAGGTATCTCAAATAATTGCGAAAAAAATCGGAGTGTCAACTGCCACTTATGAAAGAGGTAAGAAGATTATCCAAAAAGGTACTGAAGACCAAAAAAATAGTCTCAGAAGAGGTAATATAGGATTAACCAATGTATATAATCAGATCCGGAGACAAGAACAAAAAGAAGAACAAACCAGGCAGGTCCAAGAAGCGGCCGGCGGTGGATGTCACGCTGACACAGAGAGTTCTAGAGTAAAGTTGATTCATGGAGATTTTCAAAACATAGATGCTGCTGCAATTGGGGACAATAGTATTGATTTGATCTTTACAGATCCGCCGTATGACAAGGAGTGGCTGCCATCGTACGAACCACTTGGAAAGCTCGCGTGCAGAGTTTTGAAGGAAGGTGGTAGTCTAGTCATGTATGCAGGACACTACGCATTACCGCAGATCTTTGATTACATGAAAAATTCCGGATTAAAATATTGGTGGGAAATTGTGGTAAAACATTATGGTAGTCCTAGACTTTTGCAATATCAACGTGTGTATGTAATGTGGAAACCCCTCCTGTGGTTCGGAAGGCATTCAAAAGCATTCGTCATCGAGGATATTACTAACAATATTGATACGCATAAGAAATCAAATTACAGGGGATTCTGAAATTCAATACATAAACCGGTAGACCAATTAATTTCATACGTTTGATCTATCTGTGAATCTTTAAACTAGTCTGTCGGTTTTGGGTGGTTGTATGATGATTTGTCAAATGGGTTTATATCATTCTCTCATACGAAACACTAGTTTTTAAAATCTTGCCTCAAAAATAATGAAAAAATAATCATCTACTGCAACGTCGCTTTCGCCGAAAGCCATGTTCTAAACGTGATGTAGGTCTTAGTTGGCGAACCGCTCAAACTAAATTATCTGAACCGTCTTTTACAATATTCGTAAAACTCGTCTAAATTGAAGGGTAATCCGTCAATATTCTGAGTAATAACTGAGACTGCTCGGTGGTTTTGTAGATTTGCTATGGCCATGTGTCCAGCATTTGGTTTTGGAGCCAAAATTCTTCTCGTCCTGGCTCAGACGAAAATGTGTTATATCGCCCTAACTATCTAATGAGTATAATAACCGCTGACGTATGAAAGAACAGACCAAAATACAAGGGGAAGAAGAGTAGAGTAGATTTGGAAGAGCTGTCAAGATATGGGATACTAGAGTTTGTCAGTTTGTCAATACTAAGTCAGTTAGATTCTGTAACCCAGATTGTTCTTCCACTTGTTTTCGATTATTTCACGTTTGTTGGTGTGTATTTGTCATCCCGTTCGTTTCGGTGGTTATCCTGACTGTCTGGCTGTTCTAATTCTTCTTTTTCCTGTGTTTTCTTACTTCCTCGGCTAATTCTTTGACATTCGGTTTTTTCTTTCTGTTAAAGTAGACATCATATCCTATCAGTCCAACGCCTGAAATTACGCCAATTATGACGATGAATTGTAGAGCTGATATTGCTATGAGACGCAGATTGAACAGTCGCATGATCGCATGATATATGTCTGCACCGAGGCTTTGCAAATATCCATCTAATACGTTAGTCATGACGACTGTGCAACAAAGAATTGCTATTCCACTTATTTAGAGCGTCCGTTCGTAAAATGCTGGCGTGCGTCAGTGGATGAGAATTACTATATTTATTCATACTCTATTTCCTTGAAGCGTTTTCAATCACGGTTTTCCACTTGTTCTCTCCAATAATTATCCCACATTTGTCAGCGTTTCGCCTTTCACAGCCTCATGTGGCCTATTATAATTATGATGTATTTGATAGCCTGGTAGAATTTGTGTATCAGACTTCTTCAAACCGCGCATAACTTTCTCTCTGTCTCGAACTTCGCCATTCATTCTTTCCATTTTGTTGCTGTTATGGTCTCCTTGTAAACGAATATGTGAAATATGTCGTGTTCTCGGATCCTCTAGCGTAAAGAATTCTTTGTTGAATGCATCATGAAAATTAGCCGCGGCCTCAGAAATGAACGTGTTCGGTTGTTTGCCCGCTAGTTCCTTTGAAAAAAATTTGTCAATAGGAGCAGTAATGGAACAAGAACTTGCGAAGCTAAGGGTAGAGTCATCTACCTACTTAGCATTTCGGTCATTTTGGATAATACCAAACGAATTTCCTTCCGTATCCTCACATATCGCTAAATATCCAATGCCTGGAATGGCCATTTTAGGCCTTACAACTTTGCCTCCTTCCATTGATATCTTCTTAGAGAAATCATCTATAGAAGGTACATCAATCGTATTTGTCACTCTGCCACTTGTACCACCACTCTATTGATTCATTTTAGGAGTAAGTCCTCCGTTTATGCCTGGCTGGCTGTCTTCTCCTGTTTTTACAAGCCAGTAGTCTTGGGGACCATTCCATTTATTGAAGTCCCATGCGAAAACTTCTTTGTAGAATTTCATTGCTCTTTCGGGCTTATCTGCCACTATTTCAAAATGAATAACCCTTGGCATAATAATAGACGTCTTGAAGTCAATATTTAAGTTTGATGCTCCGGAACAGTCCCATGCATTCACTGCTAATTCAAGTGATTTCTTGAACAACTCGCTTGTAATATGATTATATGAGACGTATCATGGCTTGGTTATGAAACAGAGAAGAAAATGAAGAGTACGTAATCCGACTTTACAAGTAGAATGGATCCATCAGGGAAATCGCTAAACTGGTGCATATGTCCTTTCGTGATATAGGGGCCATAATAAACAGAATGAATGCAGAATTTGAAAAAGAAAGAGGATATCCCGATGATGAGGAAGAAATTGATAACAAACCGAAGTCGAAAGAGTTGCAAACCTTCAAATTGTTTTCAGAAGGTAAAACACCTGTAGAGATAGTTATAGCATTAGATCTTCCTACTGACGAAGTACGACCGATATATCGAGATTTTTGGGGACTGAACAATATGCATAAACTAGTGGAGGTGTACGACGAAATAAAAGTTACCTTTCATCATTTTTGGGATTATACGGAATAGTCAAACGTCAAGGAATGGGTAAAAATGAAATAATAAATGTGCTGAAACTAGCCAATAATAACGAATTACCATATTTACAAGAGAGAGGCCGATTATTTAAGAAATCAGGTAAGCAAACTTGAGATTGAACCTAAGAACAGGGAATCCAGTTTAACAATATTGAATAATAAATAAAAGAATCAACAGATACTCTAAGCATGTATCAACCATCTATAAAGGAGATGAAAGAGGAGCGGGCATCATGACTATATATTGTATTCTTCTATCTGGATCATATGTCGAGAGAGAGTACACAAAAACCTACGAACCGTTCTACTTCTCCTCATACACATGTAGCAATTTTAGGTAGTGGTTCCGCAGGCATTGAAGTTTTAAAAAAGCTTCAGAAGGAGTTCGATACTGATAGCAGCGTTGAAATTACTTTGATAAGCAAAGATAATTTTATTCTCTTTACTCCGATGCTTCCAGAGGTAGCATCTGGAATGATCGAAACAAGAAACATAGTAACACCGGTCAGATCATTTTGCAAAAAAGCCAAGTTCTGTGAAGCCAAAGTAGAATCGATAGATCTTGATAATAAACATCTCACTTTGACTCATGAAATTGGCAGACATTCTCAACCAAATGATTCGCTTGAACACATAGTGAAATATGATTACGTCGTTATTGCATTGGGAAGTGAGAATAATTTCTTTAAGATGTCTGACGTAAAAAGATGTTCCTTTACAATGAAGAGCATAAATGATGCCATTATTCTCAGAAATCATATCATAAATGTACTTGAACAAGCAAGCCTTGAAGAAGGTAAAATAGAACTAAGAAGTCTACTAACTTTTGTAGTAGCCGGAGGAGGATTCAACGGTGTTGAAACAGTAGGGGCAATTAATGACTTTATACGTGAATCCGTTAAGGATTATTATAAAAATATCAATATGTCAGAGGTAAGGGTAATACTTATCGATTCTAACGATAACTTACTAGCGGAAGTGGATGAGGAATTAGGTGAATTTGCATTAGATAAACTAAAAGTTAGTGGTGTAGAATTCATGATGAATTGTCCTGTTACTGGAGCAACTCCAAACAGTTTAAAGTTATACAATGGTACAATAATACCATGTTACACCCTAATTTGGTCTGCAGGTGTAACTCCTAATAAGCTAATTGCTGAACTTCCTTACGAACATGACAGAGGACATAGGATTATAGCAAACATCTATCTAGAAGTGCCAGGCTATAGTGGAGTTTATGTGCTTGGTGATTGTGCATCTATAACTGACCCTCATACAGGAAAGCCTTATCCACCAACAGCACAACATGCCATAAGACAAGGCAAAGTTGCTGCAAAGAATATAATTTCAGCAGTGAAAGGAGACAAGAATAAGATAAAATTTGATTATAAAACAAAAGGGGATGATGGCAGAAATTGGAAAGAGAGATGGTGTAGCTATATTATTTAATAGATTTAAGTTATATGGATTTCTAGCCTGGTGGCTTTGGCGTACGTACTATTTAGCTAATCTTCCAACAGCAAGAAAGAAATTAAAGGTTCTAGGTGACTGGATCTCGGATCTCATCTTTAAGCCAGATGTATCTATGATAACCAGGGAAGAAAAAGACAGTGGGGAAGAGCAGGAAACGATTCAGTGATATTAAGGGGTTATATGACATACGGCTTGGTAGAAACCAGCCTTTTTTCTGATAATCCCGTCAAAGCTTTGTAAGA
>QHBN01000226.1 GCA_003176995.1 Candidatus Nitrosopolaris wilkensis | reverse complement strand
GATTCAATTATGAATCTTCGTATCAAATTAGCTATTTCGACTACCGCTGTCGGATGCACCAAAAAGATACTTTCTCTCATCCCAAAGCGAGTGGTGTGTGAGTCCTTCTTGGTAATCCCTTTTTCTGTCACGATGATAGAATAGTCTGTGTTATGCAATGTCTGGTATTTTTTCGCTTTGATATTTACTATGTAAAGCAGACAATGCTTGTAATTTAGACCATCCATTATCTCTGATTAGTTTTTCAGCTGCAACTTCGCCATCCAATTTATCTAGATAGTCAAAGAGGACTTATTTTATAACTTTAATCCCTCTCCGCATGCAAATTTCTGGTTTAGGAAGGTTAATTTCTAGCTGAATCCAGTTTACTTATTCCTATGGCCGAAAGGGGAAACAGAGAACATGAAGAAAAGCTCTCTTTGTGAAGAGAAAAGAGCTATAGCCTATGCAGTGATATTAGTCATGAAAAGGTTCAAAGTGGCAGTATACAAGAGATGATAGAAAGGATCAAACAGGACCATTTAGTCGGATCGGACAATTTACTATTCCTATGTAAATTAAAACTATAAAATCAATCTTTACAAATATTATGATTTACCATCTAACCGAGAATGAAGTTAGAATCCACGCTGCTGGACAATTTTTTACATTTATCTTGTTCCCAATTGGAAAACTATCTCTTCTAGGCCATCTCGGCGGGCTTACCGTCATTATGGGAGCAGGGTTACTTGTCGCAAATAGAGTGAACATTGGAAAATTCCTAGTAGCTGTTGGAACCGGGCAAGGATTATTCACGATTGCCTTACGCGTTATCTCAGAAATCTGGTCTGGACAATCGCTGCTTGCAAATAATTATGTTATCTGGCTAACTTCGTCTGCAGCAGGACTAGGTATATTATTTGCAGTAATATCGCAGTCAATTTCAAAAGGGGAAGGAGAGAGTTTATACTGAAAGACATTAAGTGAAAAAAGAAGAAGAAAGAATAACTCCGAGTATTTAGGTCAAGGTTTTCCAAATAGCAAGTCGCTTGGTTCCTACGATCTCACATGGGCCAATTTTAGCAATTGGAGTGTTGAGTAATTTATTAAATACAGCCCCTATAAACCACAGATTCGTGAAATGAGAGCACTACCTGAACTTATATGTACAATACTTAAGTGGGATAGTGTCATGAGGAACTGTGTGCCTATAATAACAAATGACGGCGACAGTGGTAATCATAGTGCCGGTACTACAGATACAAGGAAGGTAATCAATAAAACTTTCGACGAGGCAAAGAATACTGCCAGAAAGGCGATAGAGGAAACCCATAGAGATCTCCCAAGATACATGCAAACAGTCACAGACAATCAAGAACAAACTGTTACGGCGGCAAAAGATACTATAGAGAATTACCTGGAGTCGCAAAGGGAAATTACCAATTCATTTCAAACAACATGGAATTCATTTTTTGATAACTATTTTTGGATGTCACCCAAAAGGATTACAGAAACATATGCGCGAGTGATAAGTAGCTTTTCAGATGAAACAATAGCAGCCATTAGAATATGGAACAATATCATGCTTACAAATACAGGTACTATCAAGATGTCTATGCAGCACATTAGAGATAATACAAGGGAAATTTCTAGGATAGCAGTTAATGCCGCTAAAATGCTGGAACAAACAACAAGCACCCCTGAAACAAGCAGCAGAGCCTCAATTGATAAAAAGTGAGGACAAAAAGCCCATCAATTACTTCTATCTTTTTTTCACTGCTGCTACAATAATCTGTTTAGTTAGCTTTAAAGATTGAAAGTCTCTTTAGTGATTATTATTTCCATTCAGTACTACGAATAACCTTTCAGGGCTAATTAAGATTAAGAAGAGTCAGACAAGCTGTGTAGTTGCATAGATGGAGCGTTAACTAAGCAAAAACTGTATTGAGTATCAGAAAAGCGGGATTCAATGACATGGACTTGTCTGGTGGACATTAACCTTCTCAGAAAAAAGCTACTTGAAGCTGCAGCAATAACCTTTGGAACAGTTCCAGTTTATCATGCGTCAATAGTCAATAGTGCGACTGGAGGTTGCTATCTGTACATCCAGCTCTTACGATTATAGGATCATTTTTTCCTTCCCCTTTTTTCGAAACTGTGATTCTTCCTTTATGAATTAGGACGCGTCGCCTAAACAGGCTGGCAGACTGGTCTCAAGTCTTAGAAAAATGAAGATAACACAAGAGTGGGGCGCCACAGGCAAAAAAAATACGCTGTGTTGATCCCTTGATATTGAAAATATTCTGTATATTGTGACAGG
The DNA here is from genome assembly GCA_003176995.1 of Candidatus Nitrosopolaris wilkensis. GTDB lineage: Archaea > Thermoproteota > Nitrososphaeria > Nitrososphaerales > Nitrososphaeraceae > Nitrosopolaris > Nitrosopolaris wilkesensis. Next base: position 2,483 of record QHBN01000226.1, on the reverse strand, counting down.
TTCTTCTTTTCCTTCTGCTACAGTTTCCTACGCCATGGCAATTGCTTGCTATAAGTCATGCTTAACTGTCTTAACTCCTTGACTTGTTTCCATTTACTTTTTACAATATTCCTTCGATCCAGTCTGTCACCATAGCAGATAGGCAAGTCAAGTCGCAGCATCAGGCAAAGTCGAAAATGCTTTACAATCAGAAATGAAAGAAAAATAAAGGAGCTTGTAATGGAAGGCACTCATGAATTACGTGCAAAAACGGAGCCCAGTCGTGGTGCCTGCATTTGCATGCTCCTCATCAACCCACGAATTTCATCATGATGTCAAACAGCTCAGCGTATACTTGAGGTGTCTGCTTTCAATTCAATATGTAAATAATCTTATAATGGTGAGCTTGCGTAAGTTCAATTATCTATTGTCTCAAGTATAAAGGGTCGTTATCGACGGTTTGCTGATGTCATCCAACCTGTACCATCCGGAATGACTGATGACTAGCCCAGCCAAAAAAAGATGTAAGATCTTCTTTTTTTGAGCATATTTAATGATACAAAACTTGGTTATTAACGCATTGTCTATTTCTTAGGGGTGGTCGAATTTGCAGCTCCTGTTTTCGACTTCCCTGCGGTTGTGTTGGTCATGTTACTACTACCACCGCTGCTCGTTTTGTTTTGACTAGTGCCACCTGCTGCTCCTTTTGTTGGGCCTTTAGTTGGGTTTGATGGGAGCCCATTAGCAGGCGTACCTGAGGTGATTTTCTCTTGACTAGACGCAGCTTTTCCCGCATTAGGATTGCCTATATTCGTATTATTTGCGATTATTTTGCTATTGTTTCCTAGTGCTTGCGATAACTGTTGAACATTTCCAATTGGAGCCGCGGCTGTCGCAGTTGTGTTCTTTGTCTTATTTGTCTGGGATTGTGACTGATTCATTTTCTGGACATATTTTGTTAGTGGTTCCAAATGATCCTAACCCAGCACAAATTTCACATGTTACCATTTCTCCAGCCCCTATACGAAAGTTATATTGCCAATAATAAAGATAAGTCGATAAGCTTTTAGCAGGTAGGAGTCAAAGGCATAACGATATCTTATAAATACGGCAAAGCCTTTTTGTAGAAAATAGGCTCTTGAGAGTTTGTTTTCTATTAAAAGAAAGCTACTTTAATAGTACCTAACTGCTGCTACTTCTAATATCGTGCTCCCTCGCCATATCCTTTGATGTGTTTTCAAAAGTTCTTGCGGCATTGACACCTATTCTCGAAAATTCCTTTACATCGTCTTTCTCACGCTGCATATATGTCTTATATGCGTCCATACTTGCAAACATCGCATTGTTCATTATTCTTGCTGTGGCAACTACATTATCTGCAATATTACTTACTGTTCTCGCATAGATTTCAGATAACCTTCGTGGAGACGCCCAATTGTTCCTAAATGTACTATATGTCTTCTCTACATATGGAACCCATGTTGACTGAAATGATTTTATGATCTCCTTTTGAGATTCTAGGTAACTATCCGTAATTTCTTTAGTTGCTTGGAGTGAGTGTTCTTGATAATCATTGATAGCTTGTGTATTACGTGGGATTTCTCTTCTTGCCTCCTCGATACTTCGTTTAATGTTGTCTTTAGTTTCGTCTAATGCTTTATCGATTGAAAGGTTTTGTTCTGATAACATTGTCTCTGGAGAGGCGGAAGTTGCTCTGGCATATCTAGTCTTATCCTCTTCAGGTATCGTTGGGGCTAATTTCTCAGCTTCTTTCTTTGTTGACATACTCTTCTAGTACATTTATTGTATATAGACGTTGAAGGCGCTGCTAACCTAGAAGGCTCCCCCCAGCCATGTTGGAGGAGAAAAAAGATAGATGTAAGTGACGTAAGTGACGAAGCGATATTACATAGCTCTTTAAGCAAGTTTTAGAAGTTGGTTATTTTATTATTTCATGCTCTCTCTTGTGTGTGTTCCGAAAGCTCAATAACAGTTTTGAATTTGTTTCCACAGGTGCTGCATTTGCATTTCTTGCCAAAAAGGGGGTTACAAGACTGCAGTACTCCGATAGTCTATATTTAAGTACTAGAAAATTAGTTGTCAATAGAAGGAGATATATCTCATTGAATCGAATTTAAAGTACGGTATTTTTGGGGAAAATAAAGAATTATACAATGTAAGCTCAAGCATATCTCTTGATGACATCCGATCTTAGTGGTAAAGACATTATTCTAATCGATGCAACAATACTCTCAGGTCTTTTAATTCTTCTTACTATTTCCTCATTTTCTCCCGTTGAATTTCCTAAGACCAGGGTGAGCCAGGCGTAGATTATGATGAGCCGAATCTAAATCCGTTAATATGCGATATATGTAATCAAAAATTTGATAGTCTAGACAAATTGGGAGAACATCAAAAACAAGCGCATGATATGTAATCGATGTCTATGTATGTAGAAACAGCGGAACAAGCCACAACGCTTAAGAACCTACAACATTCTTCAT
>QHBN01000225.1 GCA_003176995.1 Candidatus Nitrosopolaris wilkensis | reverse complement strand
AAAACTGGTAGCAGACACATACCTTTGATCAATTCTGTTCCGTTCGTAAAAGACTATCTAGATCATGAGCACCCTCAGCCAGGAAACCCCAATGCACCATTTATCAGCGGCATCTGCAAAAGTTTGGGAAGGCCAATACGAGAAAGTAGCCTTTTAAATATATATGATAACTACAAGAAAAATTATTTTCCAAAATTATTGGATAACCCGAATGTTCCACCAGAAGATAAGCAAAAAATTAGAGAGTTATTGAAAAAGCCATGGAACCCTTACATTAGACGCCACACTGCATTAACAGAAAAATCTACAATATTGAAAGAACACGTTCTAAGACAACATGCAGGTTGGTCTCCTAGGTCACAGATGCATCTTAGGTATCTTCACTATTTTGGGAACGAATCAAATGATAGCATATTAGAAGCATACGGGATCATTCCAAAGGATAAGCAGCAATCAGACAAACTAAGACCAAAGCAATGTCCGAATTGCAATGAACCAAACAAGCCAGAAAGCAGGTTCTGTTCAAATGAAAAATGTAGAATGGTCATAACATATGATGAGTACAGTGAAACTCTCGAACACCAGAAAAAGAAAGAAGATAAACTATCAGTTATGGAAAACCAGTTCAACTCGATGCAATCACAAATTCAACTTTTGATGTCAACTTTTGTAAATGCGGATCAATCGACAAAAAATAAGTTAGCGAGAAGATTATTTGAATGTGGATTATACAAACCGTCTACCACGAGTTGACCTCGGTGGTTTATTTGCCCACCGCCTCTTCTCCTTCGCACTGCGATTATCTTTAAAATATAAATGAAATCTATGGAATCTAGTGCCTAGTAGCCAATCTAGTTCTTCCTTAATGAGCATCTGGAACCTATATAATTCCTTACCATGATCATCTGCAATAGATAAAGTTGCAATGGTATTTTCACTATTGCGTACCATGAGAGCAGTCCAAGTACGCTGAACGTCTGATATCAAGTTACAAGTAATAGTATGCATTTTGTTTGCAAATTCAACATCAAGAATATCCAAAGAAATCGATCCAGTCATCCATCCTAAAAATTCTCTAAATCTTTCTTTGTGTTTTCCGTTTATTTCACTCCACTCAAATAAATAAGTAAGATTCTCCTCTCTGGCATCCTCTTCCACATCTATCATGTGCAGTTTGTAAGCAAGTTCGTTACAGATACCCATTGATCTTTCAAGTTGTTCGACGGTCGGCTCGCTGAGAGTAGGGGTATCTCTGAAAAGTAAACTATGTTGATATATACAGTAAAGTAAACCTTCCTTAACTACGAGGGCGGCCAAATTGGTTCTTCTGTAGTCTAGTTTATTGCGGGCACGATATTCAAGGTTCGGAGTATACATCATTTCTTCCAGGTTATTTGTTATTCCCAGCATAGATGAGAAGAGTTCTTTGATCTTATCATCAAATATCTCTTGTTGCTTATCGTCGGGCAATTTTTTGGCTAATAGAATTAGGTCGTCCAGTGCCCGATGTGCCTTCCTCCGCAGTCTGTGCCAAGTCTGCGTAGGATTACTATCGTGTTTGCTAATATCTACCCAATTCCGTTCAGATAGTTTCTTTTTTATCTCATTGCCTAACATATAGTGTTACGAAGCACGTATTATCATCATAAATTGTTAATATAAATATTTGTATCATATATAATTAGATTGATAGAAACTATTACAGTCAGCATCCCGAGGGAGTTACGCAGACATATCGACGAGGTTCGAGGTGACGTTCCGCGATCCCGATTCATCAGGAAGGCGTTAGAGCGAGCCCTCACTCAGGAGGTTCAGAAATAATGCATCCTGTAGTATCTTTAGTCGATATAGTGGTAACAGTGTGTCCTTCACATTGTAATAACTGCGTTGGTGTTTACATTAATGAAATTCTAGGATTTCGTATAATTTGCAAATGTACAAGATGCGTTCATAAAAATAATAGCAGAAAGAACGAAGGAAGTGAAGGGGAGGTAATGAATGTAGAAAGGATGAGTGGCAAAATTGAGTGATAGGAGCGTCGGTACTGCGGGCTGCTACCCTGAGACCATCAACAGCATCATAGTCAATCTTAGGCTACTCGTTGAGCAAATTGACTTGGATTTTAAACAGGCCAGAGGATTGATTCTAGAAATCGCAAGACGGTTGGACGAGGGGCACCTATGCGAAAGAAGTCGCATATCCAGAAAAATCAAGCACGTATTAAGAGACAAAATTCAGGAAGGGAAAATTACCGAGAAATGGATCGAGGAATGCTTGGCTCCAGAATATAAACGGCGATATGTCAAAAGCGAACTCAGTTCGCTTTCAGAAGAAAACGCAAAGAAAATTGAAAATAATCTCGTTTGCACGGTAGAGAAATCTGATCCTTCATCATGCAGTTCCCTGGATTGTAATGCTAATAGCAACGGTTCGTCTAACAGTACTAAATCAGTTAAGACTTTTTTGCCGCTAAAACGAGAAGCTGAATCCAAGGAACTTCTTGTTGATCCTGCTAGCAGTTTAGGACAGATTACTGTTCAACCTTCGAATCACAATAGCTGGGATAATAGCGAATCCGAGGGAACAGACCTAGAACATAGAGAAGGCTGCGGGAGATGTCAAGTATTACAGCAAAAATGCGGGCAGCTTCAGCTCAAATTAGAAGAGTACGAAGAGGTGATCAAAATCCATACCTCAATAACTACCGCTGAGCAAATCTTGCACAAAAGTAATCAAGACTATGCAGAGTCTGAATTTTCGGTACTGCTCGAACCATTACGCCAACACGTGATCGCTGCCTTCAACTCAAATAGGTCCGTCGAGAGAGTTTGGTTCACCGCGAAACTTAACAACCAAACTGGAAAAATCATGGATGTTCGAATACGCAAGGCATCTGGTATTACAGAGTTCAAAAAAGAAAATAAAGCTTCTGACAATTTGTCGTCATGGATGACACCATGAATGACATTACAGGTGGCTGGTGATCTCATTGGTGATGTTCATTGGATAAATTAAGTGACATAGTGGTGCAGAGGATCAAGCAGATTATTTCGATTGAACATAGACCAGTTAGTTGTTTGGATTTTCTCCCTACTTTCCAAGTAGAAGGCAAAGAGTACCGCATTGCTTATGGGACACTACGAAATATACTATCAAGACTAAGAAGAACAACACAAATCCAGATAGATTATAAAACTAAGCAGACCTTTTACACGTTGCCTGGAATCATATTCGGGAGAAGTAAACAGATGATGACATCATACCACACGGGGGTACACACTTCTGTTGGCCATGACTCCATTTATAAACTAATTCAGAATCTTCCTCTGGGTAAAAAAGCCCTACATGATATTCATCTCAGATTAGAGATCAAAGGAATATGGTCTATTTTATCTAGGAGTCCAACGTTTAAAATTGATGCCATTAGTAAAGATATACGACTACCCCGGTGGCATATAAAAGACCTTGCTCTTAGAGTTACAGTTCATAGAACAAATACAATATCAGTAATCGTTGGTGGTTCTTACCACCCTGTTGCAATTGACTTCAATGGAATTATACGACTTTCTAATGCGTTGACTATTGTAGAAGAACGACTCTCTAAATTGATACAAGAATGCAACGGGTTATCAGGAAAACAGGATAGTCCACTCGTTCCAGACCATTTGGGGTGGATTGTTACAATGTGGCACTTTGGAATCGACGGACTCATAGAATATACTGGTGAAAAATTTTCTTGCACTTGGGAAGTAGGACAGAATGCGCTAATCCGTGCATATACGAAAGATTTCGAAAACGGTAAAACACGCATCAGATTGGAGAGACAGGAATACCCACGCAGAAATCTTGCAGATGCGATAGAGGAGAAGCTGAATTCTTCTACAAATAGGAGGCTTTGAATAAAATGATAGATGAAGAACATGAACATGAACATGAAATGACAGAATCGAGAGATCTTGAGAAATGCTACCGCAGAAAAGTGTCCCTTTTGTGGATGTGAAAAAATGCAGACAAATTAATCCCTGTATCACCTCCTTACGACGAACTGCGCTTTCAATGTGCAGATAAAAAAGAATGCAATGGCACGTGGACTATCTTTACAGATTCAAAAAAAATCAAAAAGAAATAACTGAAGGAAAATGTGCTTGCCGTTACAAAGAGGATGTTGTCGTAAGGGAGTGTCGTGAATGTGGACACCTTGGACTCTATCAGGTATACAAAGATAATACAAACTTGACAATTATATGCAAGCATGAACACTTTTTAAAAGATCATGAAAAGGAAAACACTTTTGGTGTAGGCTGAACCAGACTCAAACAGAGAATTTCTTGTGGATCGACTTCGGTCTGAAGGTATTATACTACAAGTCAGTGAGTGGACGGAAGAAAGGACAGGTAATTCAAGAGACTGAAAAGAATCCAGCGGTAGATAAGAATTGCTATATAGCGGTTAGAAAGAATTTAAGTACTGCAGTATGGGTACTGAGAGACAAAACTGAGTATCACAGATTACTAGATCTGTATGATGAGGCTCGATATAGCAGCAAGCTGCTAACACATTATGGATACGATAAAAGAATAGGTGAATTCAATTTAGACCAATTTCCGATTACTAAGACAGATGCCCATATGGAGGGGATAAAGTCCGACATAGACAGGGCCTTCAAATCCCTTGACGATCTCGAGAGGTACAAAGAATATCTAGCAAGGAAATACGATATTCTTGCAGATGTGGAAGAAGCAGATCAGTGTAGACTACACTCAATTTACTGCCCTAGGCTATGTAGAAACCATCAATGTTATGATAAGATTGGTTAGTCTGTGGATGTT
>QHBN01000224.1 GCA_003176995.1 Candidatus Nitrosopolaris wilkensis | reverse complement strand
TGACTTTGTTGTGTCCTCAAAGATCATCATGCTATCCCAATGATGCACATGAGGAGTCATAATAAATCGAAGAATTCTTTTAGCCGTCTTTAACACTTCATTATCCCAAAAAGAAATGTGGTCTGTTGGGACATTATACCAACCCATCAAATTTAATTTTGAACTCAGATCGCTACAAAGCAACTTGCTTTCGGACATTTAAGAAATTCCATTCCGCCCCACTCATCACTTTCAAAATGCAGGGATGCCACGTAACTTAGTTTTTCTAGTGGAATCACTTTTTTTAATTTCTCTTCTATTTTGTCGTACATCCCAATAGGTCCAGTATGGATAAGAGTAGGTTGATCGTCGTTTATGAAAAACTGATTGAATGTAATCCCATAGTCTTTCACAAACCCTGCTATCCTGTAAATTCCGTCTTTGATTTCAGATATTTCAACACCAATATCTTTCGGAGAAAAATACGTTTGCTAACTTCTGGCATAATTGATTGGCTGTTATTTTCTGTGACTGTTTTCCGTGACTGTCTTCTGTTTATTACTATTAAAGAAGGAGGCTGCTCATGGTGTTAGCAAAACCATCTTCATCCATTATGGATGTCCAGGCTGCTGCAAAACCTTGATAAGTCACTCGTCCCAAAAGAAGAGCATCTGAAGCAAACAGCTCATCGAATCTAAATTTTGCCGCTCTTCATTCCAGAATTGACGGCAGTAGTAAGGCAGACATCGCCACAGTAAGAAGTGTTGAGGCTATGGTTGATGGATTGGTATACAAAATCTGAGCAAGTATCTAGTACAATCCCCACTATCCAACATAACCTATATACTCAACAATGTCGCCGGAATACCTTAGGAACTTCAAGAGGAGAAATGGAAGGTTACGTTCTGATATTACAGCCTCTTCCACCTGGGAGACACGATATATGCTTTAATGCAATAGCCGACGAGGTTACGTCTACAAGCACGCAAAATTTCGTCAATGGTGTCACCCATCATCTGACAGTGCAGTAAACAGTAAATCGTTAGCATAAATCGCTATCAACTTTGATCTCTCCATTTCTAAGCTCTCTTAACACATTTTGAGTTCAGATTCTTTCGATTATTGTTGTTTATGTTGTAGTAAGGAAGAATTAAATAATCTTTTATTGAAAACGTAGACTATGCAATGCGCAGTTTATGATACATATGTAGAGAAAAAGGACGGGAAGACTATGCATTTTGATGTTATTGTCGAAGAAAATACACAACAAGAAAAGGCAATAGAGTATGGTAAGCAGTATCTTGGGAGCGTGGGTCAGGGCGGTCAGAAAATGACTCAGGAAGAATGCCAATTTTGCCATATCCAGGAAGCTCAACCTGTGGTTGAAAGGGAAATTACCTCAAGAGGTTATTATATACAACAAATGGACGGCTGCACATAATGAATTGATATTTATTTTTTTAAATTTAGTGGCTGTAAAGGAAAGCTGCTAAGCTTCGACTTCAGTTCTTCTATTATACGTCTTATCAAATTATCTATTTCAATTGGCTACTTGATAAAACAGCCAGCGTTGGAAATCTTTCTTCAATTCCTCTAATATGTTTCTCATATGCGGTAACGAAGCATACTTTCCGATTAACATCAATCTTTTTTTATCTCTGATTATTTTTGTCTCGAGTCCTGCCAGGAGAGTAAGCAAGTGATTGGTTATCAATAAGATTGCTAATCCAATGACTCAGCGTATAGTTCCAATCATATTCTAACTCTTCAAGGTACTCAGACTCTTCAAGAAGATCACTATATTGTGCATTCTGATTAGTAGTTGCTAACAAGTCTGATTTTCCTACTACCCTAATAGCATATTGATTTTGACCGACATTTGTCCATAATTGCATTGTTCTACGAGATTCTTTGCCTCTGCTATCTTCACCTCCTCCTGCTGTTTCTATTTCTTTGATACATTGTTGAGCCGGAATTGCATTTTTCCACAAGGTATCAAACGCATGTCGCTGCAGTTCTACATTTTTTTTGAGTTTGCTATGTAAGAGAATAGATGCTAATTTTGACTCTTGTACAGCCAAATTAGATTGGTATTCCTTTTCATTTATTCTAACTATTCCCTTAAGCCCTTCAATATGACGAAGTTCAACAAATTTTATTATTTCTTTGCAATAGCCAAGGTTCTCTTTTGTAATTTCGGTGATAAATCGGATATGACCACCTCTTCGTACAAATTCAATGTATAATTTTCTTATAGCTTCAATTTTAATTACATATGGCGGACATTTAGAATCCGCATAAACGTCATACCTGTATTCTGAATTATTTATAAATTCCAATATCGCGTTAACATTTCTATCAATCCCAAACAATACGTCGGTCTTTTCAGAACGTTTATGGCTTTGACCTGTCATGGTAATAGTGAGTATTACAACATCACTAATGAAGCAATGCTTCCCTTAAGCGACTCTCTCCACCTTGCAGTGGGCGTTCTTAACCTTTCACCTTGTTATGCCACTTATGAATGGTCTCCAGAATTCTATGACAAAATATATGCCAAAAGTAACGCCCCTGAAGTACTAGAAAACCAGTTAAAATTTAGAAATCTGATACTATTGAACCAGTAATGGTATCATCTGCAACTGATTTCTATCAGCCTGCAGAACTAAAGTATGGTTTAACAAAAAATGTATCAGAAGTATAACGTCCCATATTATGTTTGTACAAAATCGACGTCTTTACCGCTTTATGTTGCTCTAGTTGCAGGCTCAGTTAGTATTTTAGCAAACAGCATAACAAGCCATAATGCTGCAGTACATTTTCTTCCATCTCTTTCAATATCTCTTGATTGGCTACACTTCATGGCAGTCTCAAGGGTTGCTGGGATTGTTTTACATATCCACCATGCTTATAACACTTTATGTGATGATTCTCGTTATTTGAATGATGAAGACTGATGAGTCTATCATATTGCATTCTAAATAAATCGATTACTGCCGCTATTTCATGTTTTTTTGCATCTTCTCCCCCTTTAATCCAATCGCTAACCCATCCTGATTGTGGCATAATGTGGTGAGGTGAAACAGATCCAGAATTGATAAGTTCATTTCGGATCTGCATCTGAAATGGTAGATCTGCTAAACGATCACCATGAATATGTCCCATTTCTCTTTTGTTTAGTCGAAATTCTATGCCTCCGAATCTATGTGGTTCAGCAGTAACATAAGGCCAACTTAATAGCTCTTTCTCAATACTTTCTAGGATTGTACCCATAGAAAGCATTTTACTAATCTATAGGTATAAACTGCGAGGTTTACAAATTATATAAATTATCGATTCATTATTTAATTGATTCTAGTTTCATGATTGACAAAGAATGTTAATAGATACCTTTGTACTGATGTTGGAGAGATCATTTCTGCCTGCTAAACTTCCAATCGTATAAATCAAGGCTTTCATTGATAAATATATCAATGAATCCTTCGTCACCTGGCATGGTTTAAAGTTTCTGAAATACCCATTGCTATTACCTATACAATGTCTAGACTCTGAGGCGGCTGAACTCCCCTTCTATGACAGATCCCGGGGTAATAAGATCCGCGAACTGTAGGAATAGTTGACCAGCACTCATCATTTTTCATCTTTGTGCCGACGTCATCCAGGTGTTTGCGATCTCTGAAGAAGTGTAGCTCCGCCCAAACCTCTTCGTCTTGGTTGGCTGAGACCGTATTGGCAATGTTGGCAAAGTCCATACCCTCGTAGGTCTTGGTATTGTTAAATTGGTTGAATGTCCTCGGCGCCATGAAATGATGACATTATGTTCTGACTTTGATAGACTATGCTATCTTTATGAAGAATGTGATTTTCCTGTGTATATGAATTATTTGAAGCCGTCTTCTCATCTGTTTATCATGTACAGTTCCTCCCCTCCCTGCCTCCCAGGTACTTTCCAGTATTAATACAACTCAATAGAAGGTATTGTGAAATGGCAGATAATATTACAAAAGAATCCTCTTCCGTGCCTAAAGATGACGATATCGACGCAATAGCTGAAAATTCATTACCCCCTCTACCAGAGCTAGAAATTCAGGATATTGAAGGTATTGGTCCTACAACCGCGAAGAAACTCAAAGAAGCAGGTATTGTATCAGTAATGGATTTAGCAGTAACAAGCGCCGACGAATTGGCTGTTGACATTAATACCTCGAAGGAAAGTGCTGCCGCATTCATTATGGCATCCCAGAAGCTTCTTAGAGATTCTCGCATTATAGAAAAAGAGTTTGTTACTGCAGATCTTGCTCTTGAAAAAAGAAGGTCGATGCTTAGGTGTTCCACCGGATCTCGGGCATTGGATGAACTTTTGCTTGGTGGAATAGAAACACAAGCGGTAACTGAATTCTATGGAGAGTTCGGTTCTGGGAAATCACAGATATGCCATACACTGTGTGCTACGGCTAGACAACCTATTGAATCGGGCGGAATGGATAGTGGTGTAATATACATAGACACAGAAGGAACTTTTAGACCGGAAAGAGTGGAACAGATAGCTAGATCCAGAGGACTAGATCACAGACACATATTAAAGAGCGTTGCAGTATGCAAGGTCTACAACAGCTCACATCTCGAACTAATAGTCAAAGACCTCGGCAAATATATCAATGAATTTAATGCTAAACTAGTAGTCATTGATGGTATAATCTCTTTACATAGAGCAGAATTTGCTGGACGAGGGACGTTAGCCGACCGACAACAAAGACTCAATGGTATGTTGCATAAGATCATAAGGTTAGCAGAGATATTCAACATTGCAGTAGTTATTACAAATCAAGTTCAATCCTCTCCAGATAGCTTCTTTGGAGACCCCACAAAAGCAGCTGGCGGGAACATAATAGCACACTCCTCAACTTATAGAATATACCTAAGAAAATCTGGCGAAAATAGAGTTGCAAAGATGATGGATTCACCATATCATCCGTATTCTGATACTAGATTTACCATAAACGAAAAGGGCGCAGATGATATGGAGGAAGAAGGAACACCAAAGAAGAGTATTGGTAAGAAAGGTAACAAGACAACAACAGCAACGACAGATGAGTAAGCTAACAATTCCTGTAGGCCGCATGCTTAATGGGCAGGACAATCCCTTCATTTCGAATAGCCAGTGTTATAGAAGAAAAAGAATGGAAATCATTTCGAAACTCGGTCGATAAATCAGACAGAAAGATATTTGATCAAATGTTTTCGATAACTCATCTATATAATTCCGCATCGTCTAATACTGCCAAACCTGTAAGGATACAACCGAACTCTCAATTAATAGAATCTAGGTAAATTACTTATAGCAAATAAATTGAGAATGATGGATTAGAATCAATATGCTCTTTTCTGAGAGTGACCATATTGAATAAAAAAGATTCATTTGGAATGACGACAAGATTACTAATAGTTCAGATATCGTGATAACAGGCTCGAAAAAAGCAGTCTATACGGCTCTGATAGGCAATCTTGGAATAGCCATAGCCAAACTCATTGCAGCTACTCTTACGGGTAGCATTGCAATGTTAGCTGAGACACTTCACTCATTATCGGATACATTTAATCAAGTACTGCTTCTAGTAGGAATCAAGACAGCACTAAGGCTGCTACAGAACGTCATCCATTCGGTTATGGTAAAGAGCAGTTTTTTTGGTCTTTTATAGTTGCAACAATGCTCTTTGGAACATCAGGAGTCATTTCACTGCAACAAGGTGTTGGTTCATTAATGAGTACAATCCATCATATTCAAAATGTTAACAACAGCTATATCATTTTAGCAATATCCGCCGCTTTTGAAGCAAATGCCTTAAGAGTTGTTCTAGATTTATCAAAACGATCTATTGAAGCTAGAGGAGAGAAGTTTTGTTTTAGTACTTTACTTAATGAATTTCACGAAAGTAAAGACCCTTCCATAATAACGATAATGGTTGAAGATTCAGCAGCCTTGCTTGGTATAGCAATTGCTGGTGTAGGTATCTTTCTCTCTAACCAAACTGGAAATACTATCTATGATTCTATAAGTTCACTTTCAATAGGGGCTATTTTGATGGCATTTGCATTCTTCTTAGCTAAAGAGAATAAAGGATTACTTATAGGAGAAGCAATATCAAGGAAAGATTACAAAAGGATAGTTAAACTAATCAAAGAGATACCCGAAGTCAACAAAATAATAACAATTCGCACTATGCATCTTGCTCCACAGGACGTTTTAGTTACAATTGAAGTAAACCTAATCGATGGTCTGGACACAGACAAAATAGAAGCAGTAATAGATAATATAGAACAGAAGGTAAAACAGGCTATTCCATATGTTAATCCTGCCAAGGTTTTCGTAGAGCTAGAACGGGACCGAGTATCTGATCTATATAAAAGAAAAAGATTGAAATAGATTAATTGTGATATAAAGATAACTAAATAGCTTTTCCTCATTATCGAATATTGCATTACATAGTTCACATTTATGCATACGTGCAACACATAGATCATGAATGATTGATAGGCTAGATAATATTCGTACATGTCATGCCGGCGATTGCAATACTCACCATAACATTGTTACATACGCAATTAAATAGTATGTGCAATTATGGCTGGTGCAATCATGTCAAATCATATCGGATATTACAACGGGAGGTAAGAGCAAAAACGACTACTATTGAACTGAACAGCGATGGTGGCAGTAGTATTAAGAGCAACAAAGAAAAGCAGCAACATAAACAAGATTATGGAGTCACAGTCAAATACAGAACCACATCTGGCCCTATACATGGAATAGAAGAAGCCATTAGAAACCTGATATACTGGAAAGATGAGGTTTTGGATTTGGAGATATTTGAAGGCTGCATAGAACCCATGGTGTCGTCGTCAACATCATCAGAGGTCTGTCAGCAAAAGAATTCAATACACATGACACCACGAGATGGATTATGCCAAGCCCGAGGCTGTAAGCGTCAATTTGATATAGAAACTAAAATTCACAGGTATTCAGGCAAAGAAGATAAGATTAATCCAGATCTCTTCCTGTGTGAGTACGACTTTTATAAAAATAGAACTGACGATCGAGAATTGAAAACCAAATCAAAGTTGTCAGTTATATGGTGACAACAGAGATCGACAAGGTGTTATTATTCTATGAAAATTAATAAGACAAAAACCTTTTCAAATGAGCTGACAATTTCGTGTATGGTATTGATAATACTAACAATGTTATCGCCACTATTATTTTTTAACAATATGGGGTTATTGGCTTTTTCCGCTAATACCAAGATAGCAGGGGGATACGGCGTCGGCACAATTACTTGCCCTAACAAACTTACTTTCAATGATGAGCAAATCCAGTTTCAAGTCAATAAAAGTAAAGGAACAATGAAATCATCATTAATATCAGGTTTCTGGAAAGTTGGCACATTAAATGTGCCGCACACCACACATGTCAATTTAGGCTCAATAAGCGATTTACATTTGTCGTCCACGCTACATAATATATCTATTAATGGAATAGAACTACAAAATAATATTTGCAAAAATGGGAATAACAAAGCGAATACAAGTGTTAATCTTAACTACATCAATATCACAGGACAATGTAATACCCCAGATAAATCCATGTTGTTTACTTCTCTTGATGGCAAAGAAGGAACATTCAAAGGCACAATAGTATGTAATGCGTTGAGATAGACTCCTGCTACTAGGCTTATGGATAGTGAGAGAAACCAGACGTAAAGAAGGTCATTTGGAAGAAAGATAGGGGTAATATGAGGAGCTGCTGCTCCTGGTGGTCCTGCCCTGAAGCGCCGAAGCCAGATGTTAATAGATATGCGACATCAACACCAGTAAATATTCCCAGAGTTGATCCGATAAGACCAATGAGTACGGCCTCGCTCAAGAACATTGATAGGATAAACCAGGGTTTTGCGCCTATCGCTTTCATAGTTCCAATTTCCTTTATTCTTTCATTTACAGATGTGTAGAGTTGTAACAATTCCAATAGCACCTACAAGCAATGCAATGAACGCAATCTCCAATGTAAATGAGCTACTTCCACTCTGAGTGTGCGCCTGTGCTTACATGATTGCTTTAGGAGTAATTACTCCAATGTTGTTACTACCATATAGATTAGTAATTTCTTGTTGTACAGCATTAACATAGGTACCAGAAAGTGCAAGTACAACCATTTCATCATATTTCCCTGACTTTTTGAATAAAGAGTTTCCGGTAGCTGTATTAATAAAAACAACTCCATCTACTTGACCGTTACCGGTAGATTGCATTATTCCAGTTACTACAAAACTCCTGGATGTTTGTTGCGTTCTACCTGTGTTAGGATTCACAAAGGTCTTATGTTCAAGAATAAACGTCCAGGATTCTTCGTCTGGTAGTGGAATGCCTAATGTGTCCTATAATTAATAAATCTCTAACTGGGATAACATGTATTAGTCTAACATTTTGTCAACTAGTTAATGTGGTTTAATCAATGCTTATCTTTACGTAAAATCTGGCTGTGCTTGCATAACCCAATATTAGCATCACTGATCTGTTATTGCTTGCATATCGCAGGTCGGTGAAGGAATTGTTCAACTGCTATCCACCCAGGTTATAAGCCATTTCCCAGAAAAGATATTCATATTTGCAGGCACTAGCAAAATGGTTTTTCATTATACCTTTAACCTTATCATCTTCCTTCTGGCCAAGCCTATTCATAATCTGCTTTATTTCGGCTACCTGTCTAGATGAGTCAGTTGAAGAATAGAATTTCACCCATTTTGCATAGGCTTCATTTCGAATAGGAATTTTAGACAATTTCTGAGCTATTTCGAGATATGTCCAAGGACAAGGTGCCATGACTGACACAATTTCGCTAAAAGTACCGTTTGATGATGTATTCATTAGATAAGCTGTATAGTTTAAAGCAGTTCTACATCGGAAGAATTCAGAATAACTTGCAGTCATATTAGAAGGAGAACTTGACGCAGCTAATGAATTGAGGAGTTGATTTTGCATCTTCATCTCAAAATTAACCGTGCTCAAGTACAAACTATCTAACCATTCTTTCAATTTCTTATCGTCGGTTTTTTGTCTTGCAGACTGCAGAAATTTGGAGAGCTCATCAAGGAAATATTGGTCTTGTCGTAGATAGAACACGAACTTGTTTACGGGTAGGTAGTGATAGGTAAAGACTCTATCAAGCGGCTCGTTCAAAATGTCTTATACCCTTATAGAAAAAACAAACAGCTATATGATTTGCTAAAGTATAGAACTATTTGACTTGCATTCGCTCGGTGATGACTTGTTTGCGAGTAGGAAGAAATCGTTACCTGCGTTGCTGGCAGAAATTAAGAAGCATCAAGAAAAGGTCGCCAAGTTCATAAATAAAATCGAAACACAAAAACAAAC
>QHBN01000223.1 GCA_003176995.1 Candidatus Nitrosopolaris wilkensis | reverse complement strand
TAGATTTAGGATTAAAGATGACCGATATTATATCATGGGATAAAGCAATTGATAAGAAAGTAAAGTCAAGTGATGATAAAGATCTAGGCAAGATTCAAAGTGTAACGAGGAATTATATTCAAACAAAACAAGGAACGGTAGGTAAGAAGTACTATTATATCCCAAAATATTATTTCCAAGGATATGACGGTGATCATCTCTGGAATCACTCACAAAAGATGACGTTAAATCAAAATTTGAAGGGGAAAAAGCACCGCCTGAAGCAACCATTGAAACCCCTGGTTTGGTAGATACATGCTGCAAAATGATATAACGTTTAGAAATAGCTAGCATTGATAACAAAAACTGTCCTCCACTCAGCACAGGTCAATTTGTACGTTCTCAGATTGTTTTAACATAAAATGAATATTAAACCGAATTTTATTTATATAACAAGAGGACCACTAACAACAGCCTACTACCCGAGAGATCATGGGGCTGAGTTCAATGGTGGCGATGGCGTCATTTTAGTAGGCTCATGATGGATGATCTAAGTATAAAAAATTTGGCATCTAAACGAATGATAACCAATAGCGTGGAAGGAATGCAGAATAAGATTATTACCGAATTTCTACTAGGATGCTATAATAATTCTATAGTCCCCAATGTTTTAGATTATCAAGAAATTCTTGACCATAACGACGTGCAATTTCTTGTTCTAACTCCCATGTAATCTGACCAGTCTCAAGAGTTTCAGCAACAACCTTAAAGTATTCTTCTAGTCCCGCAGGTGAAATAACTAGTACTCTTCCACCTTTGGAGCCTGACTGGTAATTGTGTGGAATACCTTTTGGAATGAATACGAAATCTCCAGTTTTGGCGTGATAAGATCGTTCATCATAATGTATTAAATACTCTCCTTCAAGTACATAATACGCTTCGGGCGCAGCTGGATGTGAGTGAAGAGCAGGACCAATATTTGGTGGATGAATCATCTCTATTAATGAATATCTTCCTTCAGAATCATCCCCCGAAACTTTAATGAGCATTTTTGTGCCACGAAAGTTTATTTCTTCACCCTCTCCCTGTCTTATTGCAAAACCGTACATCAAGTAATAAATCAATACTAGTATAATATATTCATAAAGGTGATCATCTAGGTAATTCAAATCATATCAAACGTATCCTTCTCAGTTCCATTTCAATGAAAGAAGAAACGAGGTCATTATAGCATAACAGATGAAGAAGTCTACGTCCTTCTCCGTAAAATTCCTCCTGGCAAAGTTTCTACTTATGGAGATATCGCAAGAGCGCCGGGACACCCCGAGTCAATGATATAAACATCATTTGGATTACAATTGATATATACCTCAGTAGATTTCTTTCTCTACAAGGCAGCTGCTAATAATTAATACATATTTACGTCAAGTACACAAAGTGACAAAATACTACTGAAAACTCTTTTTATACTTGCTATTGATTAAACGTTTTATGATCACAAGTGCCAATAAGAATCATAAGTTCATACTGGCACTTGACGACGAGTTCGATATAGTCGCTATAATAAAACATGGTCTCAAAATGTATGGTCTTAAAGTGTATGGATTTACAGATCCAATATTGGCATTAGAACATTTTAAGGTAAATGCTAGAGACTACTTTTTGGTTATTTCAGACCTTAGAATGCCGGGAATGAATGGTTTTGAGTTTATAAAAAAAGTTAAAGAAATAAAGCCAGAAGTTAAAATATTTTTTATGACTGCATTTGAAATTAATGATGTTGAATTTAGGAGAGTTCTACCATCGACAAGAATAGATGAATTTATCCAAAAGCCAATATTACTCAAAAATTTAAATATTATAATACAAAATCACATTAATGAAATTAAAAATCCTGACAAATTTCCGAGGACTTAGGTAAGAGCTCTATAAATATATTGCTCGCCAATACTAACTAGACCAAGTTTGTTGGCTAGTAGAAAAGTCATAAGAGGGAATCATATCCATATTATAAGACAACTCGAGAGAGCAATGTATGGATCTCACTATATTGTAATATACCCTGATTTAATTACACTAAGAGAGATTTACTCAACTTACGCTAAAGCACATATCGTAGAAAGTAATGATGAGATTGTTATTATCCTTCCATATTATGAGACTACAGACACAGTTAGACGTGTTTTATCAGAAAACGGTGCACGTATTGATGTAAGAAAATATGAAAAAGAAAATTCGCTTGTGATTATAGATTCATACAAAGCATATTTTAGCTCTTCTGTAAATATCATGTCGTTTTTCAAATCATTGGTAGAGCGTGCTCAGCAACTCGGTAGGAATGGCGTTGGTGTTTTTGGTGATATCGGGTCAATAGCTCATTTAATAAATTATGAGAGATCGTTGCCACCAAAATTTGATATAAAATTGAAAGGATTTTGCTGCTATAATGAGGCAGACTATAACAGACTTACAGAGAAGCAGAAACAAAAGTTACTTGATAAGCACAGCAAGGAATTAATGGTAACGATTAATTAGCTTTATTCACTACAGAGGAGTATCTCAGAACCATTTCCGCCTCTATCTACTATATCCGGTATCATATTGGATCGGGAATGAGGTATTTTTGAGCTGATAGCCATCTCAACTTCTCTTGTTACCAATTCTACATAAGCCAATCTCTTGTTACCATCAATTTCCTACGGCTAGAATATAGCAGCAAGTACTACCATCATTCCAGCAAGACGTAACAAAATTGATGACCTCGACCCGATCCTTCTTTTTGGATTTATCTTCAATGATTTGTCTTACCAAGTCAGTAACTCGGATTCTGCCATGAATCTACGAAAATCAATCACAAACATTTTGGATAGTGCTCATGCTTCCTTTATGATTTCAGAGTCCTATAACGCACCTCTCGTACTCGTATGGTAATTTCTCACCTACGTATTTTCGAATATTGTATTTTGGTTCCTCGCTTACGTATGATATATCGTTATTTACGGTACCTACGCTATTCCTTGAGATTCCAATTCCGAGGGCTTCAGCTTCCCTCAAAAATTCTATCAATAACTTGTAAAAGTTTTTCTATGCGATTGATCATTTATCCTTATTGTAAGACATCACATTTTCATCCTGGTCATACCCGATCTCATAAGCCATCCCTTATCACTATAATGCTCGTCAAAGCTCTTCCTCCAATCAAAAAGCCTATTTTCATAAAAAGCCATAAAAAGGGCATTTTCTAGAGAAACAAGAGATTATACATATGTGAACAAGCATAGACCACAGTACTTAAATTATTATAGTCTTCAAAATCAAGTTAGATTATGTCAAAATCTGGAAAGGACTTTCCTGATTGGGAAACCTTATACAAAAGTCAAAAGATAGAGACAATGCCATGGTATAATGAAAACTTTGATTCTGATTTAGAAAAGGAATTAGATGACAGAAAGATAATTAACGATGGTAAATTCCTTGACCTTGGTACTGGTCCAGCAACACAAGCTATATGGCTTGCTAAGAGAGGCCTTAGGGTCATAGGTTCTGATTTATCTGAAGCTGCGATTAACAGAGCAAGAAAGATTTATGCTAACGAAAAAAGTGTTAATTTCATAGTAGATGATATTCTAAATTCCAATCTCAAGGACAATGAATTTGGCTATATATTTGATCGAGGCTGCTTCCATGTTCTTTCACCCGCAGATAGACAAAAATACATTAGCAAAATAAAACGAATACTGAAACATAATGGAATATTGTTTTTAAAATGTTTTAGTGACAAAGAACCTAGGCAGGAAGGTCCATACAAGTTTTCACAAAATGAGATAAGATATTTATTTAGTGAATCCTTTCGAATAGATAGTATAAATGAAACTGTTTATCAAGGAACTTTGGATCCGTTTCCAAAGGCGTTATTTTGTTATGATAAATCAATAGCATAGTAACGCTATTCATATTTCACAAATATAAAACAGGTTGCCAGACTTTCTGCTGAAATTATAGAGCTCAGCTCTCCTGTATGATTTATAGAATAAGAGAGAATAACTAACACAAATTAGTTTTTGTTAACTCTTTTCTCTCTTGTCTTCAGTATTTTGATGTATTCCACAGTCCAAGCTTGCCTTGTCTTATGTTATTTCCATTCCCAAACCTTTCCTTCAGCAGTTCCGTCTTCGAGGTTTGATTCATACTCGAATACACCTACAATGTTGTTGAGTATATACCTTTTGATGATGTGCTACAGAATACCGACCCGCGATCTGTCCTCTTGTTACCAGAAACATGTGCTATACCCTGTCCTGTCCATGTTGCGGTCTCTGATCCACCTTTTGTCATAAGAACTCCTTTTCCTTCTGCATAAAATACTGTTAATTCTTTTCTTCCTTCTTCACTTGGTCTTGGTATACTACAATAGGTTACTATAATGGTAATATCTGTTCCTCTCAAGTTACCATTCTGTGAAATAGTAGTTTCTAACTTCGGTATTCCTTCTTCAACATCCAAGACCCCTGATACCTGTAACCTCACCTTTTGCTTCATAAATTATGTCACCCAGCATATCATTCAAAATTGTTATATCACGGTATAGATTTTATGAGGTTCTCTAAATTTATGACTGAGGTGATGATAAACATGGCTTTTGATGGCATTACTTCCATTCCTCTGACCGGGGGGAATTCGCACCATTGGGGGCAATTACCGAAGCGCATTTTGACAAAACATTCAGCGTCAACGTGAAAGGGCCTACTGTTCACGGTCCAAAAAAGCGGGGAGGATGCTAAAGAATTGGAATCTGTCCCTGAATTTTCCATTCTTGGAGTAGGTGCCCCCCATAAAATTTGCAGATATAAACGATCGCATAGTAACGCTTGTAATACATTCGTCGAATGTATCAAATAGTCCAGATTCGAACCCAGAGACAACTCGCTTAAAGAGAAATGCACTGGAGAACGTATTAGAAAATATTATATCTATTATCAAGCTATAGCTATTGTAATATTGGCAAACTGTCCCAGATGCGGTAAAAGAATAGTAAAGTGGTTTGAGACCTGGTATGCTCAAGGGAATTGTAGCTGTCTATCTGTAGAAAACAAAACCATAGGGACACGAGATGAAGAGTATTAATTGGATATATAATAAATTTTGACTGGTTCTTTATTATTGAATAACAGAATGCCATTCTCGCTCATGTTTTTTTCGCTCGTCAATACTACGATATTGTAATTTGCAATAATGGCATTGCAATAGTGATTTTCTTTTTAATTCCCTCAGTGATTGAGATCCCAACATCACATTGGATACCTTTAGCCTGCAATACCTCCTCCGTTAGGTGGATAATCTCCTCTTTATGCCATTCTTCCTCCTTGGTTTAGCACGCTATTACTTCTAAATCTAAAGAAGGCAAATTCACTCAGAGGAATAGGTATGTTATTAATAACTCGCTATGTACTTTACAGTTTACCGTATATAAACAACCTAACTATTGTTTTGTTTGGTTTTGTTGCAGTGCCTGGTGCTGCGTCGGTGGAAGTGGTTGCTGCTGCGTCGGCAGTTTTGGTAGTTGGAAAAAAGGAAATCCACCAAAACTGCCACTACCATTACTACCGCCGCTACTACCAAGAGCATA
>QHBN01000222.1 GCA_003176995.1 Candidatus Nitrosopolaris wilkensis | reverse complement strand
TAATACGCTTCAACTAGCCATTCCGAAAACATACGATAACTCTTTCCTTCATACTGGCGTATCACTAATAATACCATATGCTGCCAGACTGTGAATATGTGATTGCTCTTTCTGCATAGAAATAACGGTATTCTCGCATTTCTTAAAACACGCAGCATGGTATTTGCTAATCTGACATACCTTGACTCTCTCAATAGGTATATTGTATTATGCTCTTACAAAGCTTTGATGGATTTGTGTGAAAAAAGGCTGGTTTCTACTGAGCCCGTAGAATCATAAGATTAGAAAATAGTCTAGATGATCTGGAGGAAATCATTTTCAATAATCGAAAGAATCAAGCAGAAACTAAAAAGATCAATCTCTTAAGAAGAGAGGTAACTACTCTGAGACGGATGGCTATTCCACTGAGAAGAACGATATGGGAGTTAACAAGTCATACTCAAAAATTTTCCAAAGACGACCTTACACCATATTACAGTGACGTAAAAGACCATATTGGAAAGATACTATAAACATTAGAAGAAGCCAAAGAAACCATAGAAATCTACAAAGATGTATATTTTATGCTCAACAGAGAAAAGTCAAATAAGATTCTTAGTATTTTAACTATTATCTTTACACTTTCAATTCCAGTAACCGTGATTTCTTCATTTTACGGAATGAATGTTACTATACCTGGAAGAATTGAGGTACCGCCGACTTTCTTAGGTCCTTATACAACTATGATATTTGTAATAATAGCATCAATAGTCCCATCATCATTGATGTATTGGTATTTTCGTCGTGTTGGATGGATGTCATTCGACTAGCCAGTCGCCTCTACTTTTCGATCCTTGAAACACTTTTTTCCAGTGTGCATGGCTCGTGTTAGCCCTTGCTGTTGCTGGGTTTGATGGAGATTTGTTTGCGAGCTAAACTAAAGTAAACTTATGACGAATAGCAAAGCGGGGTTTCCGTTAGTCGGCATCACAGTATCAATTGGCTATCGACAATCAAAGAAAATCAAAAAATTGATTAGTAGATTATCTCTAACGTAGCTGAGAGGTTTGGTTACAATGATCGGACACTTGAATTTGGAATAGAAGAAATTTGAATTTCTAAAGTTGTCTATAGAGATACAGTAATGTCAAATACGCTCTGTCTAGGTTATCCTAGCAGTAAAAATATATAAAAAAATAAAGGCTGTTTCTTTTTATATCCTATCTGTTCATTTGGTTTTGGTTGGAGTATTTGCCGTTGCATCAACACTATAAGTTACGGTAAACTTTGCTCCGCTTAGCTTATGGAAGAATAAAGCACTTCCTACAAAAGGAGCGGTTCCTGATGGTACTGGGTTAGACGCGGGAGTAAATTGGGTTGGGCTAATTAAGGTTATTGCTAATGGACCAGACGGAGACTTTACAATGAGGGGCACACCATGAGCAGTGTCCGTTGTAACATTGGTGTAACCATGGAGAACCACTAATTCGACTGGTTTTGACGAAGTCCAAGTAACTGTACCTACCCAAAGCTTTCCATCAAGACGCGAAGGAAGAATCATAGCTGCTTGATGTCCAACCATTGTTACTTGACCCAAATTCGGACCTGATATTGTAGTGTTTTGGATTGTGACATGAGTTGAAGTTTGTAGAGGACCTTCGACTGCTGCTGAAGCTGAAGGCGTTCGTGTTTCCATTGCCCCTAAAGTCAAACCCATGATTGTTGCCAAAACTACACGCGTTATTACGCTTATCAACTAATTTAGGAAACAAAACACTTTATTTAAGTTAAGCTCGTCGTTAAAGCAATTCGATTCTTTAGAAAATCTGATAGGATGTTTTATTATGATATTATAATCTTTGATCACAAATGGTGAAAGCATTAATTTTGAAGCACAATAAGTTCGTTTCGTCCACGCAAATACGACCTCAGTTACACCCGGTGTTACGATGACAACTGCAAGCAGTAGGACTTGTGTGCTAATCGAATCCATTCAGGCCTGTATACCGTAATCTAGTTCCTTAGAGATTGTCAGCTTTGCAATCAAGTTGTCATTTTTCTTTAATCACTCCGCCATGAGAAAAATATCGCGCGTTTTAGGCTCGGTTAGTTAGGCGCCACAAGTAGATCTTGTCCGCAATAAATGTAAACAGTGCAAGCAACGGTGCGAAAGCCCCGCAGCTGCTTAGCAGTAAAGACCACTTGCACAAACCAGTTGGTGGCTAAACTAGGAGTTCCAAACTT
>QHBN01000221.1 GCA_003176995.1 Candidatus Nitrosopolaris wilkensis | reverse complement strand
GCACCGCTGTTCCGAAGAGCGTTATAAGGAAGATTGAAAACTAGAGACGGTAACTCATACTTGTTGATGCGCTATTCCATGTATTACTGTAATTGCTACGTGGACCAAGACAACAAGTGTGACGTACTTCATTAGCTGCATATGCTTCCAATCACATACCGATTCATTGCTGTAAATGTCGTGCACGCTAGTACGCCAAGACTGGCTTAACAAAAAATGAATATCGTAATTTGATAGTAGACTATCTTGTCCATTTCCAATGAAACCAAACTGGCTGGCTGGTTCCTGATCTTCTTGAATTTGTTCTTTCCTTACTTTTGATACTGATTCTTATGCTTTATTTTTAGTGCCTTTCATGACTTCCACAATACCTTTGAAACTACTATTTTCATGGTCATCTTGATTTCGGATTCTCGTTGTCTTTTTACTCATAGTAACCAGTAGCCTTTTTCGATAATAGTGGGATAGTAATACTATACAACATAGGTCCTGTCCTAGCAGTGCTCAGTTGGATAGTGTAGGGATTATCTAATGTACTAACATTAGTTGGCACTCGCCAACCGCTAGGCTATCTGAAGCTCTCAACCTACCGTGATATAAGATCTTACATAATCACGATGTCATTTGAGTGCCTATTATTTCTATAAATCTATTGTCTTTGCTAAAGTCAATAGATAATATTCTGCTATTCACGTTGTTTGCTACCTCTTTGTAATCTACTCCCTTGCCATCTATCTTTATTAGATATTTTGTGTCAGCGTTTGAAGCTCCTTTAGAGTCTATCACATTTCTGGGCAATTCGATAGTGATGTTTCCACCATTTGTACTTGGATTAAGGACTAGTACCAAGGTACTTCTATCCTTATCTGCCAAAATCCCAACCAGTTTACCACCCGTGATACTATATTTGAGTGGGAAAGTTTTTCCGTTGATTGTGAGTACATAGAGGTTGGAGAACCCAGTTCTATTGTAACTAGGGGCAGCCGTACTACTGCTCTTGGCAGGAGCTGCGGGTATTACTATAACGGTTTTGTTGCCAGTTGAAGTTATACTTGTCTTAGCTGCCGTTCCGCCACTGGCATTTGACGCTGTTGAGTTTTGTGCGTTCACTATTTGAAGAGGTATTGAATGTACAAGACCAGCTACAATCATGGCAGAAGCGATAAGCATTATCAATGTCGATGTGGTTGTTATTCTTCTGATTTGAGATGCTTCAGCATCCTGACTTACATTTCTTATGTCTTGTCATATAAGCTGATTGTAGCATACATAGTTTACTATACTATCTAAACTGCACCGATTATTATCACCTATAAAAATGGGTCCAAGCAATTTATCAGAAAGACCATGAACAATTATTATTATCAAGAGTCCGTATTCCGTTTATGTATTTTTTACTGTAGGTTTCTTTATAAACGCTGACATAAGCAGCATATTGAATAAATTAGAGAATCACTAAAGTTAATCTAGGTTGAAATTAGTAACCTAAATGGTAGATATTACTACTTATTTCAAGTATATCTACTATAACTAATTAATATAATCTGATCATTTTTTAAACTGTATTTCTGCTGTGTACCTAATCTATCTCGATTTTCTAATAAAGATATCTCATCAAAAATAAATGCTATCGTGCTCGTGAAAAGCACTTGATTACAAATATATCTTGGAGAGCTCAACCGCATAACAAAATAAAATTATGCTTGACATCAAGGATAATAATAGGCAGAAAAGGGCAGTATTATTTAGATTAACTGCTTCCTAGTTAGCTTTGCTGTGATCAGTTTATTTCTTTCCGCCACCCCCCACTACCAAATATTCCTTCCTGTGCATCTCCTGTCAAGTTAGTTAGCACTTTTCCTGCTCCCATTACAAATTTCTGTGTTATAGTCATAAAATGAGCGTTATTGACAAATATGAGTGAATTAAAGACGTCGACCAAGGTACTATCGAATCTCTTTTTCATTTGGTTCCCATAGCGCACATATTGCATGTGGGGCAATAACACCTGAACTTCCACCATTCACGTCTTCTCCTTCATCAGTAACAATAGCACAATGGTGTGGTTTCATAAAGTATATGCAGTTATAACAAAAATAGCCCGTATGATGATCAGAATCACTAAACTGATCCATTTCCATATATCTAGCACTCACCTTTGTTAATTTCTTTAACTTCGTCGCTTCCTGTGGTATCGTTTGACTTGAGTCTTTTGTCATCTCGATTCTTAATGCACACTAATCTAGATATACGTTTTATTCTAGTCCCGGGTGTTGCATTATCGTACCAGTAAAGTTTTGGAAGGACACTAAGTATCTCTCCCACTTCGAATAAACATTGTAATGAAAATCAAATTGATAAAATGTGCAGAGTGGATCCAAATTGGGAAGTCATATCCCACCTAGAAAGTCATCTCTTGAGCTAGAATCGACCAATATTGCGTCTAACGATAACAACAGTAGGTAAAAAAAACTATCTACTATTGTGTTCTTCACGATCAGCATATACATACTTACGACTAAAAATTGAGCCCGCAAAAGTACAAGTAAAATACCGGGATTCAAAAATTCTGAAGATGAGGAAGATTGAGTCCATCTCTGTTTGGGAACTACCACTTATATCATACAATTCTTCAAGAAGTAGTGCCACCTTGTCGTTTTTTGTGGCGCATATTGCAACTTGCTAATACATCTCATTGCATCTTTAGTTTGGATCTAGTGGTGCAATCTCAAGAGGATTGAATTTTCTCGATTTTGATTCTGGTTTTAATGCTCGTTCTCGTTCTCTTTCGGCAATGACTTGTCGGCTGACAACATAAACCATCTATTGAAAATGTGTGCGCCATATTTTATAATCTATGTTGCGATTTATAGTATGTTAGCTGTAGTACTTACATAGAT
>QHBN01000220.1 GCA_003176995.1 Candidatus Nitrosopolaris wilkensis | reverse complement strand
CATCAATGCCATCAAACGCAACCCATACGAAATGTAATGTTCAAGTACAAACGAATCAGCACGGATACAAACCCGTTAGTCCTCTCGGTCCTGTTGGTACATATACAACATGGAAGGGCGCAACAAGCGAGCCGGTCAAAGTAGGAGTCAATCAAGTAGAAGGTCAGCTGTTATGTTTTGCTGCTAATGGTACGCCGAATCTAATCAAACATATCGTTCATAATTTCACAGGAATACAAGCCAATTCAGGTATTCCAACACTGCCCGCATTACCTCATTAAGCCACAGTGATAAGAGATGTGCCAAAATAAAGCAATAACTTCATTGGTTGAATTTCAGACATAGAATCGGCGTGCTCCAGCAGATTTCGATTCTAGCTGGCTGGATTAGCCGCCGACGTGCATCAACAACCACCGATGTGCTGATTTCTCGACACACGTGTTCACAGCAGATCTCATCAGCTACGACTAAAGCGGGAGATTGACTGCAAGACATGCACCCAAAAATATATGAAAGGTCTTTGTTTCGCATGGGCACAGTCGCCTTTATTCTTAGTATTGTCATTTTCCCCGTTTCAACCATATTTTATCCAAGCAGGGAAGATCCTACAAATCATCTTCGTGTGTTTGCAGAATACGCCCAGAGTAATATCTGGATTGCAGCCCACATAGGTCAACTTGCAGGAAGGATTGCTGGTCTTGGAGGAGGATTTGTTGCTCTATACCCGCTTTTTGGTTCAAACATCAGAATCAGGTCTTGTTTCCGCACTGGCATGGTTAGGTCTTGCAGCAACAATAATTACAGCTGGCACCTTCGTGATACTACAAGCTGTAAATGAAATCTCGCTAAAGGGGGCGGTGGATTCATGGGTCATTGCCCCAGGACGGAAAAGATAGCGGCATTCCATGTAGCTGAGGGGATATGGTGGATAGAAATAGGCGCCGCTAGCATGTTTCGCGTACTCCAAGGAACGACTGGAATAATCTTTGGCGTCGCTATTGCAATCAAGCGCGGTGCTTTTCCGAGATGGGTAGGAGGAATCGGAATATTTGCAGGCATATTGACCATGAATGATGGTATATCAGTAGCCTTCACTGGTTTTGTAGATAGCCATCTCGCCTCGGCTTATGACTTGACTTACGCTGTATGGACAGTAATTGTAGGGACCTATATGTAGAAGAGAACCATGACACAGACGGTTACACCATAAACATTCGCGGCCCCCGCTGCGTTGTTCCGCATCCATTAACAAATTCTCGACAAAGAGCGATACAAACACTTTATCTTGTATTCAGCAACATAGAGTGAATGAAATTGGGGCCATAATAAAGGGTGATTTGATCCTACTCCCTCAGGCGAGACAAGTCCTAGCTAAACTCACAAACGGGTATTCTGTAAAAATTATAAGTGGATTCCTACACAGTATAACGTGATGAAGAAAGACTGTATTATCTCAAAAATTGAAGCCTCTCAAGACGGAAGCCCTTACGTGTATGTCACATTTTCTGATCCGAATGATTACAAGCCAGGCGCCGAAAAACCGCAAAATCCTTTTGGTGCGAATATGATGGCATTTACTTCCCCTGAGGACATGATGAAGAATTTGCCAAAAGCCATGTCAAATATTTCTAGGGCCATGGGTGGAGCCGGCCCACCGACGGATTCCCCTACGTTTAAAATCAGTATGAGGGAGTACGAGGATATGGCCATTAGAGTGGGCGACAAGATCACCATAGAAATTAAGAAATCAGACAGCAGCAGCGGGAGATAGATATTAGTATAGTGAAATTCCCTCGAATTCGTATTCAAAGGAAGAAATAAACCAATTATCAAACGCCTATGAAAACAAAATAGAACGCTATTCTATTGAATCACTTGCATATTTAGTCATGGGCCCAAGGGGGTTTGAACCCCTGGCCGACCGGTTATGAGCCGGTCGCTCTGCCAGACTGAGCTATGGGCCCGTAAATAAAAAGACGATAAAGCACAAGGTATAAAGGTTTTGAGAAATCGATTTACACCCCGATAAATAAAGTTGTGCCCTCCTAGCCCCAGACAGGGTATGTTGTCTGTTGGAATAGCTTTGAACTGGCCTAGCAGTACTGGCCGACGTATTTCTCCTGTATAGAATCCAGCAATTTGTTTTGTGCACTCAATGACTTGACACCGGCTTTGAACACTGACTCTGTATCGTCCTTAGAAACGCTCTTTAGAATATTCATCCACAATCTTGCATGTCTTATGTCTGCTTCTTCGTGTATTTCAAAGTAATTTGTAGCGTCGCTGTTTTCGATGCCGTAATATTTCTTTAAACCATTGATTTTTGATGTACTGATCTTGGGCAATTCCTTCTCATATCCATACATCGCTGCTGCTGCCTCCTCGAAGGACAATTTTGTCAGGCTGTTTAAAGTAAGAACAGCTTCTGTTGCCTTGCAAGTGGGTGCATAATTTAATAATTCATCCCTTGAAACGCCCATAGATATTGCAAACCTCATCCAAGCTTCGATATGATCAGACTCTTCCTTAAAGTGATGATCTAGCTCGGTTTCCAGAGAGGAGTCCTTCTTAAGACCTTGGATATTTCGAACAAATTCAGGGACCGCTATTACTAGTTGAAAGTACTCCTTAATGTAACCCTGAAGATGATCAGTAGTCAGCTTACCTTCAGACCACATCTGGTAGAATGGGTGCTTGAGCAAACTGTGTTTCTCGATTTCAATATCTATTCGTTCTACAACCCCAGTCATTTCAAAAACTAAATTACCAATGGTGGTGTAAAAACCTTGTGAATAGAGTTATTCAATCGTATCATAGTGGTGCGACATTCGATTAGTTTTCGAGGGGACTTGGTATGGTTACTTTGGCATGGAGAGTATAAAGCTGCTAAGGCATGAAAACCGATAAAATTGATAAAATTGATCTTTAGCCCAATGGTTTGAAACTCTCTAATCGACGATGGCTCCATTTTTTCTATTTGTCTGTGGTTCTCATAATAACAAGAAAAGATTTTATGTAATGTGACTTGCAACAAGATTCACATGTGCTCCGGTGGTGTAGAAGCTGATAATGATAAACGGCTGCATAATCCGGTCAAGCATTGTGGCCTTTCGAGTCGCAGATCCCGGGTTCAAATCCCGGCCGGAGCAATAGTTATTATTATTTCATTCATTCGTTTACCCCTGAATAGATATCCTATACTTAATATTTCAGTAATTTTGTAAAAGCATTAATATCCTCTTTATTTCAAGAAATTACGGGCAAGAGCGGGTCTGACTAGAAGAAATACTGAGGTTAATCCTTTGATGGAGTTGTTTAGCCAATACCTATTGAAGATAGATGAAGCCCTTAGAAGAGAACTGGATCTCTACTCTTGGTCCGAATTCTATGCTCCATTGAGGTATGCCTGTGATGGTGGGAAACGAATTCGCCCATTGATCCTATTGTTATCTGCTGAAAGTATAAAAACAAAAGCGATAGGCCTAGTAAACGTCACAGAAAACGATCCTGCGTTTATGGCTGCTTCTGCCATAGAACTCCTTCATACAGAATCTGTAATTCATGATGATATTATAGATGAGGAAAACATACGACGTGGTAAACCATCATTTCATGTGAAGTATGGTTACAACAACAGTATCCTAACTGCTGATTTTGTTCTAGGAATTATTCTAAATATTGGATCGAAGATGGATGACTCGCGTGTATCGGGCGAACTTTCTAAAGCTGCAATAAAGATGAGTGAGGGTGAAATAATGGAGATTAAATTTGGTAAAGACAGGAAAATTAAAGAGGATGATTACATAAAAGTTCTTGAATATAAAACTGCCTCGCTTTTCGAAGCATCAGCAAAAATAGGGGCCATATTGTCAGGGGGCGTGGAGGATGAGATTCATGCTATGGCCGCGTTCGGTAATTTACTCGGAATTGCTTATCAAATTCATGACGATCTAATGGATTGGAGTAATGAAGACAGACTGTTCAACCTGTTGGTAAAGAAAAATGGTCAGTCTCGAGAATTTGTCGAGCGTATGGAAGGCCTATATTTGTCATACTCAACAAAAGCCAAAAATGAATTACGAAAGATACACGACAGTACTCCGAAGAGTCATTTGGGACGCTTGACTGATTTGGCTTCACTTCGGTTTTGAATAGTTATTGCACATAACTCACTCCCTTCGTGTCAGGTCAAGAAAGAATGAAAAATCTAGATTCTGTCATATCATTATTTAGATTCTGTTTCGCCTAAGTAGCGAAATTTTTCTTCCATGCAGAATAAATTCGAGCACGCTAGGCATATCCCATAGAAGACCTGCAAGCCGAGTTATAGAGTGTGGGACCTAAGCACAACGGCAATTGAACGGAGACCAGCAGCAGAAGATGAATTAGAAGAAGCAACAGAGGCAGGTTTAACTGTATGAGACGTTGGCGAGGCGCTATTGGATACCACGGAAGCGATATTCCCAAAATGAGGAACCGCCTTTGACGCGAACTCTAAAACAGGCGCATACCAGATCCCGAAACCTACCATAAATATGATGGCGAATATTAGTACCGCAGCTATAGCCCTGGGCTCTTTAACTTTGGTCATATCGGGTCCTTGCTCCATATACATTTTTTTAATGATCCACGCATAATAGCCAAGAGAAAGTGCACTGTTGAGCAAACCAGCGATTGCAAGGTATGGAGCCCATGCTACTATTGAACCACTATTAATTGCCGCTCCAAACACCACCAATTTGCTCCAGAAACCAACGAGAGGAGGGACACCAGCAAGTGAAAGCAGGGAAATTGATAATGCGATGGCAGTGATTGGCATCCGATGACCTAGTCCTCTGTATCTTTCAAGACTATAACCAGCCAAAGCAGTAGCAACAGCAGCAGCAGCTAGGAATGCAGCAGATTTCATCACTGCATGATTAATTATGTAAAAAAGAGAACCGGTCAGAGCTTGGTTGGAGTATGGGGCCAGCGCAAAGCCTATTAAGATATAGCCGGCCTGTGCGATGCTAGAATAGGCAAGAATTCTTGGAACACTTTTTTGAACCAAAGCCGCAAAGTTCCCGAGTGTCATTGTAAATATTGCTATTACAGCAAGGGTGAATGTCCAGTCTGGATGTAATACGAACATTCCGAGCACGATTACACGGAGCGCTGCAGCGAATCCCGCTTTTTTGG
This sequence comes from Candidatus Nitrosopolaris wilkensis, assembly GCA_003176995.1. Taxonomy (GTDB): domain Archaea; phylum Thermoproteota; class Nitrososphaeria; order Nitrososphaerales; family Nitrososphaeraceae; genus Nitrosopolaris; species Nitrosopolaris wilkesensis. Next base: position 5,580 of record QHBN01000220.1, on the reverse strand, counting down.
TTCCGGCAGCTAGAAGAGCGCCTATTGTAGTAGGCGCACCCTCATATGCATCAGGCAGCCACATATGAAAAGGAACAAGACCTATTTTAAATCCAAAACCGGCTATAAATAATGCGATCGAAAGAAGTCCTACAGGAATTAGGTCTTTTTGAAGATGAGCCAATCCCTGGATTGCTCCCCCTATATTGGTTGTTCCTGTAATCCCGTAAACAAGCCCTATGGCAAAAACTAGGATCGCAGAAGATAATGCACCAAACATAAAGTATTTTATCGCAGCTTCATTTGAGATTGGGTCTCGTTTTGAAAAGGCAGCAAGTGCATAAGTGGGCAGTGACATAAGCTCCCATGCAACAAATAACATTACGAGATCAGTAGAATAACCAATTAGTACCATACCTATGCTCGAAAGTAATATGAGCGAGTAATACGCAGCAGGGTTTGCTCTCCTTTTCATATAATCCCAAGAAGATGCAGTTACCATGATTGAGACAATCAGCAGCGCCACTGCAAAAAATGAACCAAAAAGATCATCTGAAAGGACACCTGTCCCAAATGCAGCGGCTGGCATCACTGCCCCAGATAATACACGGAAGATCACAATGCCTATCGCTATGATTAGCGCACCAAAGGCAATCGCACTATACAGTTTGTTATTAGAACCCCTTTCTTTTTTAAGGGCATCTATTACTGGGATCCCGAGTCCTACGGATCCGAGTACGACTGTCACGAGAAGGGGCGTCGAAAAAAAATCAACCATTCTTCAACAATCTCTCTATAGCAAGAGCAGCATTATAATAATCATAATGCCAACTCCGAATACAAACAAGTAAGTTTGTGTTATTCCAGTCTGTCCTGCTTTTACTACTCTAGAGAATGATGCCATCGAGAGTTCAAATGCATGGCTTATGCCTTCCATGACAGTAATTTCAAAGTACCTCCAGATTATGCGATAGATTGCTACGGGCCCGATGACAGCACCCCAATAAAGCGCTGAATTAAGGTACCATCTATTGTAAAGGAACTTCCATATTCCCCTAGTAACAATATTCTTAGAGATAATCTGCGGATCAACTTTCCTGGCAATATAAAACATATATCCCAACAAGCCTCCTATCGCAAAGGCTCCAAAGGATGCAGCTGCAGCATAAGGATTAAGACCAAGGAATAGTTTGGTCTCTGTGTGTGGTTTAACAAGCTGAGTGGTTGTTGCTGGGTTTTGAAGCAACTGCAGTTGTTTTTGTTGGCTGATTCCAAAGTATTTAGCAAGATAATCTGCGAATATATGCTGAAGCTCTGCACCAAAGGCAAATCCGACCACTCCTATAGCTATGGTTGCTACTGCAAGAATTGCAAAAGGGACCCATATTATCGGGCGTACCTCGTGAGGATGGTGCCCGGCTTTCTCTAGTTCCTCCAGATGAGGGCTCTTCTTACCAAAGAATGACATACCGATCATTCTAAATGTATAAAAGGCAGTCATTATCGCGACTACGAAAGCCATTATGAAGAGTGGAAGTGAATGGACGTAGCCTGATCCCAAAACAGCTGCAAATATGGCGTCCTTGCTCCAAAATCCTAATGTGATTAGAGGTGCAGCTGCGAGAGACATGGCTGCTAGGAACATAAAGATGTAGGTTTTTCTCATATATTTGCGCATCCCGCCCATGTCGGTCATAAACCTGGAACCAACAACGTGAAGCAGTGCTCCTGCGCCCATGAATAGTGCGGCTTTGAACATCGCATGGCTTATCAATTGAAAGAATCCTGCAGTATAGCCTTCAGCAAAGTTAGTGGAAAGTCCTGCTATGCCTATGGCCATCATCATATATCCAATTTGAGAGCCTGTTGAATACGCTAAAACTTTCTTGATCTCTGGATTCGCAATAGCCTGTGATGCAAGAAGAAATGCAGTAATAGCACCTACCCATGCAACCACTTCAAAGAATTGTGTCATCCCAAATGCTGCAAGTGCAAAGAACAAGGGAGAGATCCGGGCTACTAGAAATACCCCGGCCTTAACCATCGTAGCTGCATGAATCAGCGCCGATACGGAAGCTGGACCTGTCATCGCTTCAAGAAGCCATTCGTTCAATGGAAATTGTGCAGACTTGCCTATTGCACCACCAAATAGTAATATCGCTGCAGGCACCAACAGGTTCTGATGCGCCATCTGCACTGCCCACCCCTGATTTTGGAGTAATTCCTTAAACCCGAATGTTCCTGAATATGCAAAAATCAGAAACATTCCTGCAAGCATCATGGTGTCTCCTGCTTTTGTCATCAAGAATGCTTTCGCCCCGGCGTGAGAGGGAGAAGCCCACATCGCAATTCCTCCCGCTCGATGGCCTTCTGTTCCGACAAAGTCCTTCTTTCTGTCAGTATACCAAAAGCCGACGAGAGCATAGGATGCAAGACCTACCCCTTCCCAACCAAAAAAGAGCATTAGGAAATTGTCTGATAACACGACCAATTGCATGGACCCGATAAAGAAGAGCATAAAAAACCAGTATCTTGTCAGGTCTCTTTCCCCGTGCATATATCCTGTGGAATATACGAATATCAAAAATGAGATCCATGCCACAAGATTGGCCATTATTACCGACAATGGATCGCCCAATACCCCGGCCTTCAAGTGCAAAACTGCAATCCAATTTACCTGGCTATGTACTTCGTTGCCAGAGAATGCAAGCGGCATTAAGGTTGTAGCAGAGACTGCACTGGCAAGGGCAAAACCAACAGCAGTATAATCTCTTATCTTGATGCCAGCACGAGCAACTGCGGCAATTATAGCTGCGCCAATGAAAGGGAGAATCCAAACTAGCCAAACATTTACGGCAATTCCCCAGAAGCCTGTTATTTCGACCATTTTTTTTCAACCTACCATGTAAACATCATATTTCATTTTTTTAGTGACTCGCAATCGCAAACGCTCCCCCACTGTTAATTCTTTCCATTGGTGCAGCAGAATTTGGCACACCGTTGCTGCTGAATCCATTACCAGATTTGAACATTATGTTCTTGGCGAGTGGAACTGCAATGCCAGACCCTCCTGGCGACGGCAACGGAAGCACGGCTGGTGAGTTGTGGAACATTCCTTGAATGTATGTAGTGATAGGAGTCAGAAATGGATCCGGATAGACTCCAATAATAAGGGTCAATCCAGCTAGCGCGGCCATTGTTATGGTAATATACCTGCCAGAGTCTCGGATGTTAACCAATTCTTGCGGTATCTTGCCAAAGAAGATACGCTTGTACATCCAGAGTAAATAAGCAGAGGATAACACAGTCGTCAACATACCAAATCCGAATAACGCAATTCTAAGCGAATTCGCATCGTGAACCCCTGTCTGTAATACGCCGTTGAAAAGGATCCATTCAGACATAAAACCGCTTGTAGGAGGAATGCCAAAAAGTGTGAGCAGACCAATCATTGCCAGGACTGCTGTGTACGGCATCTTACCGGCGAGACCACCTAACTTCGACATGCTAGTAGTGCCTGTCTGAAGACTAATTGACCCCGCCATCATGAAGAGGATTGCCTTGCCAAGCCCGCTTGTTACATACAGTAATGTTGCTCCGGTGACTCCAAGAACGCTACCCGAACCAAGACCAAATAAGATATAACCCATATTGCTTATAGTTGAATAAGCAAGAACTTTCCTGATATCGTCCTGCATCAGTGCCATCGCTCCACCATAGATCATTGTGGCAAGACCCCAGATGTTGATATAAAGACTATATTGGACGTAGTTTCCACCCAAAAGGTCCAACCATATTCGTAAAATACCGTAGGTAGCAATACCTACTAATAGGATTGCGACCGGGGTAGGTGCTCCGGCCACAGAGGATGGAACCCATGAGTGCAGCAAAAAGCCACCTAGCTTTACTCCAAGCCCCAATATAACAGCAAAAATTATAATCGGCATCCATTGTGCAGGAATTTGTGATACATGGGCCCTGACTGTACTATAGTCAAAACCTCCTGCAAAGAAACCAATTGATAGCAAACCAAGCAACAGTACAACTGAGCCTGCGTGCGTCCAGAAAAAGAACATCAGACCTGTTCTTTGTCTTGAACCGTAGCCAAAAAACGCTATAAGAAAGAATGAGGGTACAAGGACTAATTCAAAGAAGACGTAGAACTCGATCAAGTTGGTCGCAAGGACCATGCCAAGGGTTCCCATTGCAAATACCATGAATAGTGCAAAGTAAAGCCCCTGTTGTGAGTTTACATACCGTTGTTCTTCGACCCCTATTGTTGTTGTTGTTAAAGAGCCACTCTCAATGCTAGCAATGCCAGAAGTATCATTTCGTCTTTCCACATCTGCCGCATAGGCCGGGCTACGACCTACTGATGTGCTTTCAGTACTCTTTCCCCCTCCAAAACGACTACGAGCTTCCTCAATTATCTTACGATTCATATACGGCTTTGAATAAATTATAAGAACTGTAAACCATATGTAGTTGATAATTGCAAATGGAAGACTAAGACCATCTAGTCTAAGACCAAAATTCCCAAATTGGCCCCAAGGATAACTTTCGCTGTATACGGTGCGTCCTCCGTTCAACATATACGCAGGTACAAAGAGTAGGCCTGTCGATATGATCAAAACGCCAAAAGAAAACCATGTTACCGCACCTAGACCAGCTCTTCTACCTAGGAAATAGGCGACTGGCGACAACAAAAGAGGCATAAAGGTCGCTATTAAAAGGAAAAACGACTCTGCCATCCTTTTGATACCTAGCCCTTCATACTCCTAAATTCTTCAACATCGATCTCTTTGTATAACCTATATGCGATGATTATGATACCCAGCCCGACCGCTACTTCTGCAGCAGCGATGGCAATCGAAAAAAGCGCGAACATTTGACCTTGGGCATTATGCAAATTTCTTGAGAAAGCAATCAAATTTAGATTAGCCGCATTCGCGATAATTTCTATCGAAAAGATCATGCGTATGGCGTTACGCTTTACGACCAGGCCATATATACCAATTGCAAAAAGGACAACGGCCACAGTAACAAAATCAATCAACTCGTTCATTTTTTTGTTCTATATCCTCCCTTCGTGCCAACGCTAGCGCGCCAATTACAGAAGCAGCTAACGTAAGTCCCAACAGTACTAAAACCGGAGCGTAATAAGTCACCATCTGTTTACCAATCGTAGCAACATCAATTGCAGGTTTATTAAATTTAGTAAATGCCGGATTGCCAAGACCTGATGCTAAAACTACAGCACCCATTCCTCCGATAAAAACCAGCAGTAAAACAATCCCTGCGGCTTTTCTTCTGTAGTCCTCTTTTATTGAAAAAAGGGCTTGGGTTCGCACTAGCATAACTGTAAATATAACCAGTACTGCCACCGCTCCAACATATACCGTGATCTGGAACATCGCAACAAATGGCGAATCTAGAAGCAGAAAGAAGCCGGCAATTCCCATCATAGATATTGCAAGGGCGATTGCGCCGTAGACAAGCTCCCGCGTTTCAAGTGCAACTATTGCCGAACCTATAGTCAGGATTGCAACGCTAATAAATAAAGCATCAGCCATGATGCGAAGCACCATGATCGTCAATTTT
>QHBN01000219.1 GCA_003176995.1 Candidatus Nitrosopolaris wilkensis | reverse complement strand
CGTATATATCTATACAGGTAATTGAATATAGCCTATAATTCAAAGATGATAACCGTTTTTTTTGCTACAATTATTGCAACCTCTTTTTTCGTTCCCGACACGTTCGCCCAGAATAGCACATTAGGAAGTGTGACCACATCGTCAGGAACTGACTGGAGTATAGATATTAGATAATGGACACTTCAATAAATTACGCTGGAAAGTAAACCCAAGTCAAGCAAGCGCAGGGCGTAGACATCAATCTGTCTCAATCGGTTGCGGATGAATATGAAAAAGGTAAAGAATCAGATAACAAACCCTGAATGTGACCATCACTGTCTCGGTACTCTTAAACGAAGAGTAATATAGTAAACGACATACGGTTTGCGATGAAACCAAATACTCATTCGTGCATCAATTATGACGATTTGCGAAATCGTCCGGTTTAGGATAATACAATTTGCCTTGGTGTCTGGAGTCTATGTGTTTGACACGCTCTACATCGCTTGAATAATACTCGCCACAGTAGAAGCATTTGAATGTCGTATTTGAGTCGGCGCACTCGATGACAACATCTCCAGCCGATTTCATTTGGGAGCTATCATTATTTGAGTATGAGAAATTATTCGATTTCTGCGGATCGCAGCTGTCAGTCTTATATCTATCATTTGGATTGAAAATGTAACCATGAAAAACTACTTATTCAACAGCTTTTGACAAAGTCCAGGAACCCCCTGGCTTTATAGGAAATCCAGTAGCATTCTTCCTGTTACTTTTAGTAGTTGGTTGATAGGATTTGTCTTTTGGTAGTCGATAAGAAACGTCACACGGATTTAATTCAACAACTAGCAACGGTAGGTAAGTAGTTCATATCATTAATTTACAACATACCAGTAAGTCTCACCGGATAAGTAAGACCGCTGGCCTACATGTGGGCCAGGCGTTAAGGATATAGAGGAAATTATCGACATATTCAACTAATATATCCATTAGGGCGATGGACTCTAGAAATCTTTTATCGACTACGAATAAAGTATAGAGTTAGCAATACTATTTATTCCAGTATATAGAAGTAACGATTAAGGTGTAGATTTGGCTTGATTTATGTACTAATTGCACTAATGTTGTTATTGCTTTGCGTATCAGCCCAGCAGGTACAGGCAGCCGCAAATTTTACCAGCAGCTCCACTAGCCAGAACGTTAAAGAGTTGGTAGAGAACGCTATTATTTCACTTAGGAATGGACACCCTCAAGGTGCACTCTCAAATCTGACCTTAGCTGATAGGCTCTTGGGAGGATCAGTATACAGTGGAGCCCCTCAAGTCATTCGATGAGGTCCACTGGTTTACAACCACTCTTGGGTGAATATAATAAATAACGTAAGGAATTAGCAATCCTAATTCTAGGTTTCAGTAAATAATGATTTAGGTGTGAATTTGGTTGGTTGGATTGCTAAGGTGTTGTGTTGGAGGAATTTCCAAGCCAGCTGTATACCAATCTCGATAGTATACTAATATCCGGCTAATAGCATTATTCTCGTTATCTCCCTTCCTGCTGTTCAGATATCTTGTAAAATCCATAGGGTAACAAAACTTAGAGGTTTATTTGCATCTTTGTCAACGACGAATAGATGCCTTATCTTTTTCTCAATAAGTAAATCAGTTGTCTTCTGGTGATGAATTTGACTTAGTGATGATAACTGAAGATAGTATACTGGCGTTCTTTACCCTATCAGTTGACACATTATCATAGATGCATACGTTCCTAACTATGTCACGTTCAGTTATCAGACCTAATACTTTACTATCTCTATCATCCCTACTAATGAACAAACATCCCTATCTGTCATTTTCTTTGCTACTTCCTGGACAGAAGAAGATGGACGTATAGCCGCTATTCTTGTTGTCATAAAATCACTAATTGTTGCTGTAATCATAGCGGCTTGATCTATCGATTTCCTTATAGAAAAAGATCATTCTCTACACTCGATGTACTTCTACTGCTAGTTCATGCAAAGACGTATGTTCTTTTTACGGACGGGTGCAGAATAATATTTATGCAGAGGATTGGTTGAAGGAAGCGAGATGAGGTGTGAAAAAAAATAATGAAGGTGCGTCGTTCAAATTAACAACATCTATCAAAACGATACATCTTTAGACGTAGTCTAAATTCATTTCAGTTTTAGTATCAATCCTCGTAGTTTGGAATGCTTTGGTTCAGTTATTGCGACTGAATCAATAGAAAATCTTATGAAGATTCACAGGAGGGCTGAAGGCCGGTATGCAGTACCCTAAAACCGTTAACTGCTTCGAGCAGGAGTTCAAGTTCGTATTTGATATGACAAATGGGTATCCAAGGTGTTTTTTGCGCCAAATATTTGTAATGACGACTACGGAGGAATGAGAGTATATCAGTTGCCTTCGATTATGACAAAAAGACTGTTATTGCAGTTCTAGAACGGATGCTTTGTTCGTTAAGACAGTGTCGATCCTGCTGGCTGGTTATTAGGATGTACTGTAATTACAAACTTGCAATTGGACGCTTTAGTATCACCATTAGCAGGATTGAAGTCTAGGATTACTCCATTACCATTCAAGCCACAGTCAAAGAAGTTTGCACCTCCTCCTCCTATCATAACATCATGACCACTTCCAGCATAGAATTGATCATTTCCTTTCCCGCCTGTCATAAGCGAATTACCAGTACCTCCTATGAAAATGTTATTTCCTGCGCCCCCATAAAGCCTTGAAGTATCAGTATCCAATAAACCTGCTATAAGTACGTTAGCTCCAGGCCCAGCGAATACCTTGCAAGCGCCAGGTCCACACTGTATGACATCATTCCCGTTAAGACCATATATAGTCGCGTCGCTTACACTAGTGGCAAGTATTATATCGTCTTTTTGAGTACCAATAAGGGGTGGACACTGTTGATTACATTCTGGTCCGACTATCAGATTTTTAGGAACATTAAGTCCTTGCGGTATCGACTGCCCTTTGGGAACAGATTGACCTTGATTTGGAGGTGTAAATAGATTACCTGAAATATGCAGTCTGTGTGAAGCATTCGCTGAGAATGGCGGTAAGACTACTACCAGCCCGGAGAGCAATATTACTAACATAGAAATTGCTCCAAACGTGATAAAGCTTGACGATTTTGGCAACTTACAGTTATTTACGATCTACGGTTATATAATGAGTGTGCAAGATGATTCTCGAAGTTTTGTTCGTTCCAATACTATCTCTTTCTCTTCTTTCAAATAATATATAACTGCTAAGCTTTTGTGGGATAAATGTGCAAAAGAAGATAACTGGTGGAAATTGGATATTTTTGGTATATTCTTTGATGTCGATTACAGTATTAGTTTTCTCATTCCCTTCTTACTCCCTGTCATTAACTATCAGCGTGCCATCCGGCCATAATTCTGTGCAACAAGCAAATGCAGAGACGAACACTCCGGAAGTGACATCTTCAGGAGCTCTGTCTTCCCATGCTTCGTCCCAACAATATTCAATCACTACCGCGTCAACATCTACGAACAATTACCTGATTTATGAAAATCCAACATATGAAATATCGATAGAATACCCGTCTAGTTGGGAAAAAATTGAATATCCTCGAATGGGATTAGCGCCTGTTGGTAATGATCTAGTTGCTAATTTCTTAGTACCGTTGGTAAATGCCTCGGATCATTGGCGGGAACACTTCATGATACAAATATTGAATCAGACTCAAGCCAAAAAACTCATCCCACAAAGCGAAATCACTCTTGCAGGTAAACATGGGTACAAACGGGTGGTTAACAATACTATGGAAATATTTAATCTTGACAGCAACACTGAACACATGCTTAGTATTAAAACAATGGAAGTTTGGGTTGCAAGTGGTAACGGCGACACATGTCTGCTGATCTATAAGGCAGTTGCTGCAAGATACTCCGATTACTTGCCAACAATCCAGAAGATGCTTGATTCATTTAAGATAGGGAGCTCCACGGTTTCTCATAATTCTACTGCATTTTGAAAATCAAATGGATCGGAACAGCGCTGTCTATAAAATTTTGGATATACTTTTGTAGCACAGCTAATAAAGTTATTCGAAAAATACGAACGGATGGCCGCAACTTGCATTTCAGCGCGTTATATTGGCGAATGAGATCAAAAGTATGCCAAGATTTGGCTATTGAATTCTATGGACCTAGCACTGTTGCACAGTTGCCGTCAGTATCGTCACCTTTTGATGCGTTAAAGTTCAACACAACACTTTTACTTGTGCTGGCTGCACCTGTCCCACTGGCCCCGCATGCAAAGTAATCTGCACCGGGTCCACCAATTAAAACATCGTTGCCGGCTCCTCCATACAATTTATCGTTTCCATGACCAGCTACCAGAAGCGTGTTACCTGATCCTGCAATAAGTATATTATTTCCTTTTCCACCATAGATCTGATTTGTTCCCTGTCCACCAGCTATGATTATGTTGTTGCCACCACCACCATACAGTTGATCATCTCCTGGTCCGCCGATAATTATGTTATCGCCAGTTCCCCCATGTATGATATCGTTTCCTGCTAGGCCAATTATTAGACTGCTGCCGTTACCACCTTGAATACGGTCATCTCCTTCAGATCCCACGATTGGGCGGCAAGTACCTGCCGCCAGACATTTCGCAATTTCTGCGAATGTAGTCTGAAGGCTCTTAGTTGTTTGGATAGATGTGGTGCCTTGTGATGTTGTAGTGGCAATATGGGCAGCAGCAGTATTTGCCGTTGTAGCAGTTGTTGGTTTTTGACTTGTCGTGTTTACATTTTTGTTAAATGCGTTCCGAAAATTGGTTGGGGGGACGCTTGTGGTTGCTCCTCCTAGCTGAGCATAGATTGTTTCTGATTCAACAAAAGCCA
>QHBN01000218.1 GCA_003176995.1 Candidatus Nitrosopolaris wilkensis | reverse complement strand
TTGGAGAGCACATTACATCAAGACTAGTGAAAACACAGAACAGAGAATTATCATTCAGATGTATAGCATACAACATCCACAGACTAACCAATCTCATTATAATATTCAATGGTTTCTACTGAGCCAAGAGAATGTTTATTGACCATTTGGTTTTACAATAGTGTTTTAGTAATGTTTACTACTACTCTTTACTTCTTGTCGATCCTGGTTTTGCCAGCATTCTATCACATCATGAATAAGCCTATGAATATTAGTCCTAGTTGCTTGCTCGTCATTTCTTATTAAGGCATGCTGAATACGGATATGCTCTTCTAATTCCTGCATATTATCGGCATCTACACTAGTACAATACCTGCACTTCATATTACAGTGGTTATCATTGTATAAATAATAAACTATCGAAGACTTAAGTCGGACTAAGAATTTATTAGAAAAAATCAGTTATAGAAGATCCGAAGATATCTGCGAATTGTAAAGGTCTTGTGATTCATACTGTCGATAATTTGTACAAATAGTGAAAGGAATACCTGTCGTCATGCGGTTCGTACGGTATGTTCCCATGAAGGAGGGACGCCGGAAGAGCGGACATTAGAAGGTTACGAACTAATTAGTCCGCACCGAGGGAAGTGCGATATACGAACAGCCAAAGCCTCCCCTAAAACAGATTGGGTTTGTGATCCGAGATCGCATATAGTTATTGTTGATGATGATGATGGAGAAATCTCTATAAACTTAGACTAGGTATTTGGAATATGAATGATAGCGAGAAAAATACAGGACAAAAACGTATTACAGAGGAAAATATTGTACCTACAACACCACTTAAGCTCAAATTAAAATTATTGGACAAGATAGCACATACAGGAACAGATATTGTGTCTTTTAAATTTGCTCGAAGCAGTGGTGGTGATGGTCAACAACAGAAACAGCAACAGCAACAGAATCATTATTTGAACTATAAAGCAGGACAATATGCCATTGTTGATCTTGAAACAAAAGAAGATCCGGAAGGACCTGTGAGATCCTTTACAATGGCTTCCTCTCCAACAGAAAAGGACTTTATTCTGGTTAGTACAAGAATAAGAGACACAGCCTTCAAAAAGAAACTTTCAAGCTTGGAAATTGGGACATCTGTGAAGGTAACAGCTCCATTTGGCGAATTTGTTTTGCATGAAGATTATTCAAAACCTGGTGTATTTCTATCAGGCGGTATAGGCGTAACTCCGTTTAGAAGCCTAGTAATATATGCTACAGAGAAGCAGTTACCAGTAAAGATAATCGTATTTGATTCTAACAGAAATGAAGACAACATACTTTACAAAAAAGAGTTTGATGAGTGCGCGCGTATAAATACAAATTTGAAGCTAATCTACGCAATTGCAGATGAAAAAGAAGGGCCAGCACCTTCTTCTAGTTCACATGATTATTGGAGAGGAGAACGAGGGTTCATAAACCAAGCGATGCTAACCAAGTATTTGAACACAAATGAACTAGATAATTCAATATTTTATATTTGCGGTCCTCCTAGCATGCTAAAAGCGATGCAAAAGTTGTTGCAGGATGATTTACACATCCCAAAAGAAAGAATAAAGATTGAAGAGTTTACTGGCTATTAGACAACTGAATTAACAACCATCTCCATTATGGGAAAACGTAAAGCGATATGCGATATCAGCGACCGCATCGCCGGCGGTATTCGCTTGTACTTCATACACTGCTTCAGATGCAAATGAATCAGCATTTGTTGGCGCCACAGGATTGACATTAAGCACAAGGATGGCGTTGTTGGTATCTTCTGACTTCCGGAACGCATATAGATCGCATATGTCTGGATGGGCATCCATATTAGGCGGCTTCAAATCAGGTGCATCAAAATGATCTAAAACCTCCATGTTTTTAATAATGATAATCAATTTTTTATTTCAACTATTTTGATAGTTGCTTTTTTATCCAGGCTATTTTATATGGCAAACGCTTAAAAGATATACTGTATTGGTGTACTGTAATATTCGCCTTTTCACAACACCTAATTAGAAATCTGGATGAATGTGTAAGATAACTTTTAAGACAAAAGTTAGCAATACTAAGAAGATAGATATGTACAAGATTTTAAATAATCTTGCAACTTACGGGATTGGAGAGCCAGGAATTCTTCAAAGCTATGTGGATTGTGAGATAGGATTTATTGATGGGTTTAGGATCATAGACGTAAGAACATTGATAGATGGAGATAATCGTTTATCTGAATATAGCTTAAACATTATCAGAGTTACAAGTTATTTACAACTGGGGGAGAATGTGGTCATATGTAGCCGTGCAGGTGTATCTATAAGTAACGCTATAGCATTAGGGGTATTAATAAATTACTTCAAAATGGACTTTTGTAACGCAATTGGACTCGTTATTTCTAAGGTATGCATATGCAATATTTTAAATACTCATACTATATCCTTACAAAAATTGTTTAAATTATAATTAATTTATTTTTGATATTATCTATCATACTCATTTTCAGTTTTTGAATCCCGGAATGGACGCCCTTTAAACAATTGTATTCCTAGCGCAGGATTTAGACTTGTACATATAGCGCGATAATACCTGTGAAGCAGCATCTCAAATTCCGAGTTTGTTACCAACAATATTCAATCGTTCCTTCGTGGCATTGTCTTTAGCTATCAACGACATACCTGAATGGTTGATAGATCTTGAAGACTAGCGAAATCTAGCCTACCGTCCCCATTCGAGAGTGACATAATCCACACTTTATACAATATGAGAATCCTAATCCTTGCCCATCCGTGATCCGCTGCTACATCTAAACGTTATTTTTTCGGATAATTTCAACATATTAACATTGTATTGATGACTTATCCTATTAATACATAAACCGCGTTGTCCTCAATTTTTACGTTGTATGTCTTTAGAGGCATTTCAGCAGTTGGATTTTGTGTCACAAGATCACCCAATTTGAAAACTGATAAAGAGGGTGAGCAAGTAATTGTTTTTGATCGTTCATTTTAGAACCCATTACAAAGATCTCTGATTCAACCTTGGTTTCAATGGTCCTTTCAGTTACGATATCTATTTTTCTTATATTTAATTTAGCCCATTACCATCCAATGTTATCAGCTCTTATTGACTCAAAATCTTTCGGTACCGAAAGATTTGCCTAGCATGGCCTAAACTGGTGTCGTATCAAAACATTATCATAGGCCCATAGGCATGATAGTTTTATACAACAAGAAAACAATCCAATTGTTGTGTGAAATAAACCATCATGCTTGTCTGCTATGTTTTTATAATATTAGATATTAGTCAGCACTATGGCACGACTGGTTAAAACAGAACCCAAAGGTCCTTACGAACTTAAGAATGGTACAGAAAGCACCTGGATTTGTATGTGTGGATTAAGTAGTGAGCAGCCTTTTTGCAACGGAACGCACAAAAAGACAGCCGATGAGAAAGAAGGAGAAGTGTACACATATGATAAAGATGCTAGTAGTAGAACTGAAGTTGCTTACATATCCAACAAAGATGGGACTAGGACTGAAGTTAAATAAATAAAGTATAAAGTCACTTGAAGTCTAGATCTTTCTTACGTTTAGAGGCGAAGGATATGGTTAGCGGAATCATCAAAACACGTTCATATTCATTTCCTTCTTTAGGGGAAAGTTGCGACATCCATTTCGTCTTTATGCAAATGATGATGGTGATGATTGTGTTCTAGTTTGTGAAGCACCTATAATGAAGGCAGATGTTAACTCGGTATTAAATTCAGTTGTCAGATGGGCAAACAAGTTCAAGGTACGGGAAATAAGGGCTTTGGCGGATATACCTGTGGGAGGTATTTTGGCGGATTCAGATAGACAACCTATGATATTGTATAGCGATGGTAAAACAGCAGATGACGGCGGTTTTATTAAGAATATAAATAAAAATAATAACGAGGATATTAACAAAAATGATATTAATAGTAATCATTTGTATGCCCCAAGGTTAGTAACTGGAGTAGCAGGTGGATTTTTAGCAGCCTGTTTGTCAAATAGAATTACTTGTAGAGGTCTTTAAGTTGCAGCTTCTCCCAGAGCCCGAAGCAGCTGCGATATTTATAGAATCAGTTAAAGATGCCACTCACGGTTTGTTAAAGTTGGATGTACAACCGCTAAGACAATGTTCAAAAAGACGTAAGACAACGATCGGGTGAAATTGCTAAAGCAACACATAAACAAAAACAACAGCAGTCAATAGAATTAGAAAGGCAGGAAATTTATACCTAAAGTGATTTTGGAAATAAAAAAGAGATATCATTATATTCATCACTGCCGGATATTATTTGTAGAGGACTGAAAAATATCGGTTGACCTTGGATTTTCCTTTCTGGATCCGCTTTGCACATTTTATCAATCTGATTTTCATTACATTGTTAATTCGAAGTGGAATAGAGATACTTAGTGCTCTTCCAAAACTATACTGGCATGACCATGCAACGCCTGGGACAGAATGGATAAAATTTACGAAAAAAGAGTTCCCATCCGATTTTAAGAAAAGAGTATGGATCGCGCTTGAGGAAGAAGAATCGTTTTCTTCGTGGGTAGCTTTACCAGGACACAAAAATCTTGGAATGGGGCGACACTGGCACTTCTTTTCTATTATTTTTTGGATAGCTAATGGTGCAGCATATTGCATCCTTCTTTTTACAAGTAATGAGTGGGCTCGTCTAATTCCTACGTCTTGGTCTATTTTCCCACAAGCCATCCATACTTCATTACTTTATGCAAGTTTACATTTTCCTCCTCCTGGCAACCCTTACAACCCAGTACAGCAGCTTTCTTACTTTGGTGTTGTATTTCTGCTCGGACCATTTATGATTGCCACAGGAGCAGCAATGTCACCTGCTATAGGTGCTCGATTCCCTCGGTATCCTAGAATCTTTAGAGGACGCCAGGTAGCACGCAGTCTTCACTTTCTTGGCATGATTGCATTTGTTTTGTTCATTATTGTTCACATAACCATGGTTATTGTAGAACGTTTTCCAGATAATATGGGTAACATATTCTTAGGTAAGGGTACTAGTCTTGGCATAGCAATAGGAATATTTGCACTTTTTGTTCTTGTTGTTGTAGCTGTTCATGTTTGGGCCACAGGGATTTCACTCAAAAACCCAAGGCTTGTTCAGAATAAACTTGGTGCTGTCATAGAGCTGGTAAGACATTCTTTGTTTAGTAGGGTTATATCAAGACAGCAATATTCAAAATCAGATGTTACTCCCTTCTTTAGAGCTAATGGTTATCCGCCTGATACAAAAGAATACAACGACCTTTTAGAAAATAACTTCGTTAATTGGAGACTGAAGGTTCACGGATTGGTTGAAAAATCTTTTGAACTTTCACTTGCAGATCTACGTGCAATGAAAAAAGAGATACAAATTACAGAAACTTCATGTATTCAAGGGTGGACTGCCATAGGAGAATGGGGTGGTGTACCCATGAGTTATATTATATCTCTTTGTAGACCGCTCCCTCAAGCACGCTACGTGGTATACTACTCTTATCAATATACTAAGGGAGCACAATTCTACGAGGCAATACATATTGGACTTGCAAAACACTATCAAACTATTCTTGCTCACGAAATGAATGGTGAACCGTTAGCTGTTCCTCATGGAGCTCCATTACGTCTAAGAATTGAAACTCAGCTTGGATTTAAAATGGTGAAGTGGATCAAGTCCATTGAATTTGTCTCAGATTATAAGACCATAGGTATGGGACAGGGCGGCCATCGTGAAGATCACATGTACTATGACATAGGTGCAGGAATTTAGATAATATAATATCTTCCTATAATTCAAGATATCGATTAGACTGATGATTGACCCAGCTTGAAGTCTACTTTCTTTTTTCTTGTAAGTATGATTATCTTCAATTATCGTCTAACATCACGATATAATCAGCTCACAAGCGTACGATCTAAAGAGTGGTTTTCACAGAGATACACCTTCGCCAAAGCTTTCTGATGCTTTCTGATGGAATTCCAAATTGGATTGCTCAACTTTGATTGCTTTTGTTGGGCACACGGTAACACATGCCATGCACCAAATACATTCATGTTCTCTTATTGGCTCTGATTTGTCTGTGTAGTCTAGTCTATTGTCTTTACCATCACTACCATTTCCATAACTTGTAGCATTAACCATATCTACTGCTGGTACATCATTTTCTGTCCTGTACCATTCGAATACATTTACCGGGCATACTTGTATACAAGATCCGTCAGCAATACACGAATCCCAATCAACTGAAACCATAGTACCATGTACACCGATAGGAGCAAGCTCCTCATTTCTAGCTGCGTAAGCTGCTCTTACGTCTTCATTAGTCGCAGCATCAGAAATAGCTCCTGGACCCCAGACAAAGTGATAATGTCGACCATCACCATGATTATGTCTACCAATCACTTGGTGATTTCTTGGAAATTCTGCGTCAATAGGCATGATTTAGTTTGCGGAATAACATTAATAAATATTCTCCAATCAAATGAAGGTAGACGCCCACTATGTTTATATAAATAATACGCGCAATAATAATGTGTCATCGACTATCAAAAGTGCGAAGACAAATCATATAAAGCTTGAAGATTTTTTGGAAGAAAATGAAGCAATGCTAAAGAAAGTTTCTCAAAAAAATATTCCCTCAAAAACACGGCTTATTTACAAACAAATATCGACAGATCACAATGAAAACCAGGACACTTATTTCACTTATTATGATATGATAAATATTTATGACAATCGAAACCATTTTATGAAAATATCTGTAGAATTCACAAAAGATATGGATATTAAACGGGAAGAAATTGTTACTGGCGGTAACCCATCAACAGACAAGAAAACAATTCTTAGTAACGATGAGATAACCAATAAATCTCACAAGGATTGGCTCAAAGAGATGTTTAGGAACAATTCTTACCAGCTCTTTTGGGCCTAGTCTTTGCTTAGATTATTTTTCTTATACTCCAAGATGTGATGCCAGCCACACTTCGGATGTTGCCCTAGCGGTAAAAGATTGATTTACACCGCATTTCAGTTACAAATAGATTAGTTCCATTAATTGACTTCCTGACCCGAGAATTTCCATTTTTATTTCACTTTCATTGGATTCTCCTTTAGCTTCCTCTTTACCATGACAAAGAGCCGGTTTAGATTCATGATACTGAATACGATCTGCAAGTTTTTCGGATATACGATGATTTGAGATAAACGTTTGTTTTGAGTAGCATAAAATTGCTTGCATTTAACTTTGTTGAATTGGATTATTGTGTTCAATTGAAAATAACCATAACCTTGCCCCGGTAATCCCATTTTTCCATCAATGTGATTTCGGCACATAATCATTACAATAATACTTTCGTTTGCAACTTATTCTATCAGGACATAAATCCCATTATCCTCAACTTTTGTATTGTATATTTTTAGAGGTATTTCAGCAGGCGGATTCTGTGGCATGCCGCTGTCTAATTTGAAAACCGATAAATGTAGTGGACATGTAACCGTCTTTTCTTGTTCATTTAGGAACCCTGTCGACAAATCAGCATATTCATGCGTGCATATTCCATCAGTTGCGTAGATGTTATCTTGAGCTTTGGTTATCAAGATTTTCTTATTGTTATAATCAAAGCCGATAAGATCACCGTTACTTAACGAGTTTGCTTTACATACTTTTATCCATGCCATATCATCACACACTACTACATATATCGATAATTGTACCTTTCGTTTCAACATGGTTAGAAGTCGTCTATTGCTCACAAAAGTTCTGTATTAAATCTCGGATGAAAATATATTCGATAAAATGATAAGATCGAAACATTACTTTAGTATGAGAATAGGTATGCGAGAGCTATGATGTACACGATTTGATATGCTGCCAAAACATTCAGATTTTGGAGATCCCGGTCGTCTAGCTCCTATAATCATGATGTCTGAGAAAACGTTAAGATGATAACATATATCATACAATTAAGAATAAATGAGATGAGTAAGAATGACAAATCTTATTGAAAAAATAAAGATGCTAACCAGCGTAAAACAAACCCACACCAAGATAATCGAAGGAAGTAAGATAACCATTCGTGATAAGATCTTTATCAAGGTATTTCGCAGAAATACGGTAAAAGGTGATACTGATCATCACTACGATACATTTGAAATTCCAGTAAAACGTTGGACTACAGTACTTGATGCTCTTTTGTATGCAAAAAGTTGTCTTGATGGAAGTATAGCTATAAGATATTCATGCAGAATGGCATCGTGTGGGTCCTGTGGAATGAAGATCAACGGAATACCGAGGCTTGCTTGTTATACAAAGGTTTCAGAATTGGAAGGAGATACAATTACATGCACGCCTCTATCAAACTTTCCGCATATCCGCGATCTTGTAACAGATTTTTCGCAATTTTTTGATCATCACAGGAATATGAAGCCATACATACGCAATGAATATGCTGATATAAAACTAGAGGAAGAAAATAACAGAGATAAGAAATTATTAAGAGAATTCAAACAAACGCCTGAAGAAGTTGATAAATATTTACAATTCTCATATTGTATAAAGTGTGGATTATGTTACTCTGCGTGTCCCACAGCAGGAGCAGATCTGAAATTTCCTGGTCCTCAAGCTCTTGCACAGATGTATAGATATCTTGCTGATAATAGAGATAATGCGATCAAAGAAAGATTAAACATTGTTGATAATCAACATGGGGTATGGAGATGTCATTTTCCTGCTTCATGTAGTGTTGTATGCCCAAAAGGTGTAGATCCAGCACTAGGAATACAGTTGTTAAGAGGGCATCTTTTAGCAAACTCAAAGAATGAAAAGAAAATAGCTGAATTATTTAATAGAGATGTTCAAGAACGATAGTAGAACCTAATGATATTAAGGATTTTGAGATTAGAAAAATTTGTTGAGGATTTGATAAAATGCTTTCCAGATAACATACTGCCTAATGACGTTAAAATCCATTAATGTGAATTCGACTATAACATGACCTTTGTAAGGTTAGTTCCACGAGTTATGTTAACCCAACATGACATATCATGAACATCCTCATCCACGCAGGTAATTTAAAGTCTAGAATTAATACTTAATATATTTGCATCAGCAACATCAACGTTAGATACCAACTTGCTTTTTATTCATCTGTTCGCCCTACAAGTCTGACAAACAAAATCAAGGGATATTTGTTATAAATTGTGGTTACTGCTTAATATAATTTAGAAGAATTAATCTAATTTTGTATGGTTTCCTATTATATTATTAAAAGACCGAAACGGTTTTGTTTACAAAAGCTGATAAGCACGGAACGTAAATACTATTTGATGTCAACAGTAGTCGAATACATTTGTCCAGACTGTGGTACTCTTCTAATGCATGACAATCCCGTTACTCTTGAAAGCATGAAAGATGTTCATATTCAATTATGTGCCGTGAAGCGCCAGCAATCGATGGCTGCTCAAGCTATAAAGCCAACGGCTGCAGCACAAAAACCTTCGGTGACTCAAGTTCAGAAAGCTGCCGCTCCAGCGCAGCCTACTCCTTCCATGGCTTCTCCACCGACAGCAGTAGCTACTCCTACTTTAGGCGGTGATACAACTATTTCTCTTAGTGGTACTGGAACTAATTATTCTAAAGCTGAAGGTCCTATCGATCCTGAATTCAAATCGAAGAGGCAGGTGGTTGGCTCTTTCCAAGGAATAAAAGTATGGGGACCAATAGACCCGCCAGGACAGTTGGGCATATGGGGCACACAAGTAACTGTAGATTATGATATATGCATAGCAGATGGTGCGTGCATTGAGGCTTGTCCTGTTAATGTCTATGAATGGCTAGATACTCCTGGACATCCTGGCTCAGATAAGAAAACATTTATGGCTAGAGAAAAAGATTGTATTTTTTGTATGGCATGTGAAAACGTATGTCCTCCACAATGTGTAAAAATATTTCAGAAAGGATGATAAATGACTCGAAACAGGAGCCGATTTTCCACGACCAAACCAGTACTTTAAAGATATAGAAGATAAAGTTCAATCTTGGTTTGACAAGTAAGAGAGATGCCTTTCACTTTCGATGCTCGTCAAGATTATTGCAAGCTAGTGCGATTGTTACCTGCCCCAAAATTATTTTCCTGTAGACAACAATTAGTCTCTTTTAAAATGTTGAGTGTACTCTCTTTTTAAGACCCGATGGAGCACGCACCCAATTTAGAAAATTATACCCCTGTCCAGAAAAGGTGATAGAAATCTAATGGTTCAAAATCTTTCGGTACCGAAAGATTTGTCTAGCATATTTCCGCTTAGCTTTCATTATAGTGTCAGTTTGGTTATGCAAATCCTTGTTTTGATACATCAAGAATTCATAAATTAACGAGTTATCTTCTTCTTCTGAAATAACCGTTCCTGGCCTGTTCACGGCGTTTCTCACAAGTCTAGTGTTATCACATTCCGGAAGTTATTCATATTATCAATCAAGAATAATCAGAAAATGTCGATAATTCTAGATGACATAATCGATTGGAATGTTGTAAATTGCATTAATTTCAAATGATTGAAAGAGATTGTAAAAGCATGACGAGATTGTTAGTAAAATATAAAATACTCCTTTTCTGATGTTAACTTAATGGGACAAAAAGGAAGAGAAATAATAGAAATTAACGTAAAGGAAGTTATTGATGATCTTAATTCGGCATACGCTGACGAGTGGTTGGCACACTTTCAATACTTTCTGTTCGCTCAAGTCATTGAAGGAATAGATGCGGACACCCTGAAGAAAGAACTTGAACAACAGTCATTGGATGAAATGAATCATGCAAAAAAAATCGGTGATAGAATAATCCAACTGGGTGGAATACCTACAACCAAACTTACAGAGGCTTCAACATGCGGTTTTTCACCACCACCTGAAGATCGTTCTGATCTTAGACGTATAGTGGAACTAGTAATAGAGGGTGAACGATGTGCAATTGAGAAATACAACAGGTTGGCAAAAAAATATCATATGAAAGATTTGGTCACTCATGAAATATTTGAAGATCTACTCACAGATGAAGTTAGTGATGAGGATGACTGGGAAGACTTTTTGCCTGGCCTACAACAGAAACAGAAAGAGAAATAATAATTGCATGGAGTGGACTTATGACACTTAAGTGAGAGAAGTTTTGAACATCGGTTTTGCAGGGGCGATATCCTTACTTTTTTTGTTTTGATTTTTACTGTCTATCACACAATTTAACGAAATATCATCTTCGCTTTTCATATTCCTTCGTTTTTAGATAGGCCTTGATAAGATTTGCAGGAACCTTGACAATATCTATGATACTTGACTTAGATCAGGCTAGAAGAGCAAATTTGAGGTCCAATCACCCATAACTTATAGCTCCTTTTCGCAGTTGGAAGATCAGCTAGGTGATATGAGCCTTCAATAAAGCGATGAGTAAACCTCAAGAACCCAAACGTTGCAGCTTGTATCGTCGATAATTTTTCCTTTGCAACAGAGAAGACAGGCTGGTCTTTATCATTTCCGCTACTCGCAACCATCACTGACCGGTGGTCTCTGAGTGCTGCAATTTCTGGGCTCCCAATTCCACTAGCAAATGTCGGCACGCATCCAGCTTGGCATGTATGCGAGTCTGCGTCTAATATCGTTATAGGAGCAGCAAATTATTCGTTACCTATACTCTTATCGGTTTGCGCTACCATACAGTGGAGATAGAAATATTATATCTTGTTGCTGGATACAAGACTCATATATGTCACGTAGTAGTCAAATGAATTATGAGTGAATATGAAAACATGCGTACAGCTGATATTGTTGCTGAAGCTCTACTTGATTGGAAAGTCGACGTCATTTTTGGGTTACCTGGTGATGGTATAAATGGATTTATTGAATCATTAAGACGTCGACAAGACAGAATCAAATTCATACTTGTCAGACATGAAGAATCAGCAGCATTTATGGCTTGTGCTTATGCAAAATACACTGGAAAACTCGGAGCATGCGTTGCAACTTCTGGACCAGGTGCAATACATCTTTTAAACGGGTTATACGATGCTAAAGCAGATAACACTCCTGTTATCGCTATAACAGGAACCACGTACTCTGATTTAAAGAATTCATGCTATCAGCAGGATGTTAATTTGCTGCAGCTATATTCTGATGTCGCAGTCTACAATGATATGATAAGTGTGCCGGAGCAAGCAGAAATTGCAGTCGATATCGCATGTAGAACAGCCCTGGCACAAAGAGGAGTGAGCCACTTGACAATCCCGATTGATGTTCAAGAAAAGAAATTGAGTGGTAGATATTCAAGACATAATGTTGCTTATCATACCTCGGATGTTTATGTTGCCGAAACAATTCCGAGTCACTCCTTAATAGAAAAAGCAGCCAAAGTCCTTAATGCAGGAAGTAGGATTGTCATACTTGTAGGACAGGGAGCACTTGGAGCTGGAGACGAGGTACTGGCAGTTGCGGAAAAATTAGATGCTCCGGTTGTCAAAGCACTATTAGGTAAGGCGGTAATTCCTGATAACAATCCATATAGTCTGGGCGGCCTTGGTTTACTTGGAACCGTACCGTCTAGTGATGCTATGAGTGAAGCAGATACGCTACTTATGGTTGGAACATCTTTTCCATATGTCGAGTATCTACCAAAGCCAGGTCAGGCAAGAGGCATTCAGATTGATATAAAGCCTGAAAAGATTGGTCTTCGTTATCCTGTTGAAATTGGCCTAGTAGGTGATTCGAAGCTAATACTGTCTGCACTGCTTCCGCTGCTCAGACAAAAAAATAACCTAGAATTTTTAAAATCAAAACAACAAGCAATGGAAAGTTGGAACCGTTTATTGAAAGAAAAAAGTACCAGAACTGATAAGCCAATCAAACCGCAAGTTATTGCAAAGGCAGTTTCTGATGAACTCGAAGATAATGCAATAATCTCTGCAGATTGTGGTACTAACACATCTTGGGCTGCTCGTTACATAGATGTTCGAAAAGGAATGAAATTTTCTGTATCTGGCACTTTATCTAGTATGGCTAACGGCTTGCCATATGCGATAGCAGCCCAGGTCGCGTTTCCAGAAAGACAATCGGTTGCATTTGTTGGTGATGGTGGACTGACGATGCTAATGGGTGAATTTGCTACTGCTGTGCAATATGACCTTCCTATTAAAGTAATTGTTATCAAAAATAATACATTAGGGATGATTCGTTGGGAACAGATGGGGTTCCTTGGAAACCCAGAATTTGGAGTAGAATTTTCTCCAATAGATTTTGCAAAGTTCGCTGAAGCTTGTGGTGGAAAAGGATATACTATAAAAGAGCCATCTGAAGTAAAGTCTAAAATACATCAAGTTATGAAAGAAACAAAACCAACTATAGTTGAAGCATATGTTGATCCGTTTGAACCACCTATGCCACCAAAAGTAGAAATGGAGTTTGTTAGAAATCTAGCTGAATCATTTGTAAAAGGGCAGCCATATGCTACAAGGATTGGGTTAACATTATTCAGAGATAAGGTGCACGAAGTCTTAAAAAATATACATACCCATTCTTAGTAACATGACGGGCAGACTATCTTTTATTATTAATGGTTGTTATCGCTATTATAATTGTTGTTGATTTCCTTTCTTCTTGTCTATGTGTCTTTGAATCGCATCCCTCAATGTTCTAACGAC
>QHBN01000217.1 GCA_003176995.1 Candidatus Nitrosopolaris wilkensis | reverse complement strand
TGGGTATGGAGTTTTCTATCAGCACGACAATACCACCAACGCCAGAAGCTCCAGATCACCCACCATTGCTGTTAAATTTTTGTACACGGTCATTGCCGGTATCTATCCCAGAATGTGAAAAGTATAGAAACCATACCATAATTGGTACTCATAAAGTTTCTAACCTATATTGAAAATTTGAGTGCTTTGTACACTCTATCCCTCTCCTTATGGTATTTCATATATTATTACCATATTTTACTAGATGATTATTACAATGTGAACAATATCACAAGCGGAAGCATCCAAACCGCTGCGACAGAAAAAGATGCAAGAATGCAGCAGATGTAAAGCGGCAGGATTCCCTAATCAGTTGATTAGATTCGAAAAGGTAGGAGAAGATTCGACAACATGGAAAATTAGTTGGAAGTTAGTCGACGAAAACTGTAGAACACAAACACCAATTCGTTCAAGATTTACCTATTGACAAGTCATCAGCCACGGCTTTGTTTAGACATCGACGAATTGTGGATGTAGCTGCAGTTACTGAGGTCGTAGACGTATGCAACAATAAGACAAAGCGACAACAGATATCACCGGTAGTTAACTAATGCTTTATGATGTTCATCGATTACTCCCCCTTTGTTCCGTATACGCTAGCAATTGCTGAATCTGTGTGCAAAAGTAAGTACTCATTTGGTGTTAGATTCGTTCCATGCTCACTTGCATAATGATTTACGTTGCTTGTCCTCCCTTCAGAATTTCAACTACTTTTTCACCAACGTTTGTAGCTGACTCTGGGTTCTGTCCTGTTATCAGTATTCCATTGCCACTCAATCACAAGCGGCTCATGTACGTTTACTTTTTCATAAACTGCTCCACGCTTTGGAAGTTCATTTTCTAAGAAGAATGGCAGCAAATGCTTTTTGCCAATTAGGATCTCTGTTATTGCCTCTTCTGCATTCGAAAAGTAATGTCATGTAATTTTTGTAGTGGGTAATATTAGAGAATTAGATTGGTATTGTTAAGGTACAAGGAATTTGATTATTATTGAACTCTTGCTAAAATCAAGGTTTGGGGTTAGCCCAAGATCAGTTTCTATCCCTTGAGAAATAACGTGCCCAAGAAAGTTTGACCACTTCTCGCCTAATTCATGGTGCATAGTAATTGTATAATTTCTTCCGTCTGTTTCAAGGTCATATTCAGCAACCCTAGCATATTTGCAGAATAACGAAAGTCCCTCAAGGAATATATGGATGTTTATTTTTTTGAACCAGAACCTGGAAGAGACAATATTATTTTAAAATACGAATTTGATACTATAAATGCATTTGTAGAACATACAATCTTTTTCTAAAGATTCTTGAGATCTTGGATATTTGTCAGCAATAAGATTAGATACTTTGATAAACAGCTAAGCTTTTTTGGGTATAGTTAGTTTGAACTTCATGCCTGAGTGATTGGTAAAGGAAATTTGGAAGAGCCAAAAGAAATACTATTCTACACTCCATTCGATCACGATACGAATGAAAATATTTTAACATTATTCTATTATTACAAAACACAATCATCTCAAAAAAAGAGATTTGGTTGTTTTATTCTCTCTTCTCACAATATATTATCAATTCATTCAAAAAATATGACCATCCTTCATGCTCTTTGACCATTTTATCTACTTTAAATCCAGAGGGCAATAGTTTGAGTGTGGTTTTATTATTCTCGATTGTTTCAAGTTCCCATGATGTAACTGTTCTTGGAAAGTCAGGTATGTTTGGTTTTTCCCATGTATAAGAAATTTCTTTATTTGGAATAAATTCAATTATAATTCCTTCGGGGAAAGGGTCAATCTCTCGACCTTTACCAGCTCCCACTCGCTTCTCGGAATTTTTTTTATAAAAACTGAACTTCATTTTTCTTCCTACCTTTGGCTCCAAAACGGCTTGATCTGGGAACCAATTTGTTAATTCATTTGGATCATTAATAGCCTTGAAAACAACCTCTGGCGAAGCGTCAATGACTATGTTTTTCTTTATTTCTATTGTTTCTTCTTTGTTGTCCTTTCCCTTCTCTTGTTGACATTAAGGAGTATTATGATTAAAAAGGGTATTAAAACAGTTAAATAGTTCCTTAATTATAAAGATATTATGGGTTCTACATGGAAAGCGTTATCAGATGATAGTAGAAGAAAAATGCTGCTTTTGCTCAAAAAGAAAGATATTATCCCTACCGGCATAAAAATTTTTTAAATCTTCTGTTGTAGTTATTACTAACAAACAATATTATTTGCTATGTATTTTCATGTGATTTCTCCGTTCCCATGGGAATACAATCCACTTTCTATGATTCAATATCTTCCCTACTAATACTGAATTATTCTGTTTGTACCTGCACATGAGAACGCCAAAATCACAATTAAATAGTTTTATGATATCGTAGGCTTTAGAAAATGTATCACCAGTATCATATATATCATCGATAATAAGGTATTTCTTGACCTTAAGCAATTGAGGCATCTCATCATTCTGTATCTTTTTATCTCTAATTGGTATGAATTGGATATGATTAATATCAAGTTCTCGAGCCATCAATCGAGCTGGAATAATTCCTCCATTTGTAATACCGAGGATTGTGTCATATCTCTTGCTTGACCTTTGAATTTTATATGCGAGGACTTTTGTTAAGAATTCTATTTCGTTCCAACTATAATACTCTTTAGGAGAGTTTTCTTCACTTATTTCGTTTGTCTTGAATCTCAAACTATGCCTATATCATGACATATCATAAACACTTTTATTAATAATGCTGAAATTGAGCTTCTGATTATCTAACAAGATAACGTAATAATTATTCCCCCAATCCTTGGTACAATTGAGCTTGTAACCTATAATCCTTCACGAGTGGGAAGAAGTATCGTTATCAAATATGGTAAGTTGTTAGAATACCGAATAATGGACTTAACACATCAAATTATTATCAACTTTTTGGTAACTACATGCTAAAGATGGATTGGTCAACAAAAAATTCGAGCTTAAGTTTTTTCAAAAACAGTGGTATATTTTATTAAATGGTAGGCTGGTCTTTTGTTCAATTTCATGAAAAGTTAAGCTTCTAAACTCCTAATGCGTCCAATATCTTTCTATTACTTTCTTCACTGATAACGTCCAACTGCGAGTCACTACCTCCATGCCCACGAAAAGACCGCGGGCCTGTTCTATCAAGGCGAGTGCAAAACAGAAGATAACATCACTGACCTACTTGATGATGAGGGCACTTTGTCCAGTGCGAACTTCGTGCCATCTTGGGTTTAACATCACACAGGTAAGTCTTAACATAGCACAAATTATGAAGTATCAGTATAGACATCAAAAATACTTCCTTCCTTATTCGCCATATATATTATAAGGATTTATAAAAATCATATATTATATTCGTCGAATGTATCAATTAATTATTATTTTTTTGTTTATTTTCGTAAGGATAGTATTTGATAATCGGTCAATGCATCCTCTGCATCCATAATAGAGGACCGGAGTGGTTTGCTACAAATATGCATACATCGAATTGTTGAACAGTTGTCGATACAAAATGAACAGAGATGGCAATAACAACTAAAAGATGAATATCAGCAATACATAAGTTGCTTTGAGGCTCGTCCAAAGTTAGTTTCGGTACTGTAAACTATTTGAAGTATTGATTTGGTTTATTTGCCGTTGTTTTCATATTAATTTAGCATCCTCATCTTCAATCATCTTTTTACCACTTCTTTCTGAATAGTAGAATCTAAGCCACAACATTAAGCCAAACAAGACCATTGACACAACATGTATTTCTAATCCAATATTTCCTTGAAGGGCAGGAAATACAATGATTCCATTATCCTCAAGATTACCGACTATCTCTCCCAAAATCCATACCACTAGAAATATCGAGATCTGAAATTGAAAACTTCTGATACTTTTAGATCGAGATACTTGCCATACAAATATACTAAAAGCTATCAAAAGCAGAATTATTGTAATGTTGTTCATGAAAATAAGGAAATTACCAGGATTCAACGCCATAACCATGTTTCTTGTACCCCCATTCTTTGGTTTAGTGAAACCAGAATAAACTATGCCAAAGAATATTAATGCCATAACAGAAAGCGGTTGAAATACTCCTTCCGCTAATAGACTATATCCAAGAAATCCAAATACATGATACACAGCATGTATCAGTATGAAGACCGTGAGTATTAGTGTTAATTTCTTTAGATTGTCTTTCAATTTTATAGTGAGATAAATTGGAACTGCTGAAGAAGCAAGAAAAATAATGGCACTGATAATTTGAAGTTGAATCACTATCATTTTTTAAAATGCCTTAGAATTTCTAGATAACAGAAATCATTGCTCCGATAACTGACGCCAAAAATGTGGTATCTACCTCTGTTAAATATAGATTGGATCTAATCACAAGTTACATCCTTCCACCCAACACCCTCTCCGATTATATAAGTATATTGACGAATACCATATTTGAGACCCACAAATGGAATTCGTATCTATATTCTTAAGGTTAACGTAATTATTACTTTCCGATGAATGACCCTAAAGTAGCTAGAGGTAATGACACCTCGACAAAAAAACCATCGTTGCATTATTTGTTTTTGGAACGATAATTGCCTTCCCGCTCTTCATATCAGACAAGCCTGCTTTTGCTATTGGCACGAACAGTACGACAAGTGGAACAGCAGGAACCTCAATGATGAAACTGACAACTCCCAACGCTCCAGTAGTAATACCATTAGTTAAAGGATTGTACGATGGAAAGGATATGCTGCTCATAACAACAGAAGTATCTGATAAGGCAATGAAAGATCAGATTGGAAACTTTACAGGATCCCCAGTAAATTATGAACCCAATTTGACAAAATCGCAAGATATCGGAAATCTATGGATTTTCAAGAATGGTGTCAAAGGTCCTGGATTCATGGGCTTCCAAGCAAGTGTAGTTGATTCGATCCCAGGAGATTCACATTATGCTCCTCTCTGGAAAGTTAGTATAGTAGAATGGAAGACGGCGAATGGAACAACACCTACAGTACTTGGTTCTGATAACGCAATTGCAACTGCACAGTCGAAAGGCCAGATAACCATTACTCCTACAAAAGTGGTTGTTAACTGTCCTATATTACAATGGGGAGGTAACAAAGACAATACAATCCCTGCTGGTCATATATGAGGCACCTTTGAAAAGATAGACGCTTTTTCGTCTATATGTCTCCCATAAATTTTTTGTGTGATTCGAAGCTTATGTTTGCTACAGATCAAAATCAAAAACTACACAATCAACAATACCAAAATATACTATCTCGCTTCAATAAGATATTACTCATTGGATTAGGAAAGTTGGGATTGCCACTAGCTAAATATGTAAAAGAAAGAGGGTTTGACACTTATGGATATGATGGTAGTGCCGAAATAATAGCTGAAATAAAACAAGCAGTTGATTTCGGTAGCGTGGATTTTGATGTATTTATGATTAGTGTATCTATACACCAACCTGACGATATAGTTTCACCCCAGATAGATCGACTATTGTGTATAGTAGATAAAATTTCAAAAGAAGCTAAGATAGATAGAACCCCTCTTTCATTAGAAAGTACTATTCAAAAAGGAACATCAAAGAAAGTATTTGAAATACTCAGTCATAGATTCCGTGTTGTTCACTCTCCTCATAGATGGTATTCCTTAGATGAAAAAGAGCATGGTGTAAATCAGCTACGTGTTATCGGGGGTGTATGTGATTGTTGTCTTGAACCAGGTATACAGTTCTATGGTGTAACAGAAGAGGAAACTTATTTTGATACCTCACCAAATTCATACAATAGCTTGGGAATTCCTATGTATCCAGCGTCCAATGTTGAAATTGCTGAAATAACTAAAATAGGACAGCAGATTTTTTGAATCTAGGTATAGGCAATTGAAATGACACGAAATTCTCAAGCTATATTTAGAGTTGATTTTTCTCTTAGAAGAGAAGTATTTTTCGTAGCGATAGGGGCAATAATCGGAGCTATAACGATGGTTGCTCCAATTACATTCCTTTACACAGGCTTGGGCTTACCATATTATCTTACTTGGATGGTTTTTGGACATGTTATTGGAGTTTATTCGTCACCTACTTCTTCCATTATTACTGGGATAGCAGTTCATTTGATTACTGCAATATCTATTGGAATTGCATTAGGTGTATTCTTATACAAAACTGGTATTCTGAATATTAGCAAGCTATCAAATGGACTTTTATACGGACTTCTGGCTGGCTCTATCGTCTTTGTTGTTTTCTTTATACCTGTTTACCAATTTATTTTGGCCCCTGAGATTACCCGTACAATGGCTGCGATGAAAGTTACTACAACTTCTCAAGGTAAAGAATATGCAACAACAACAACAATAACAACAACATCTACACCACAGTATCATTATGCAAATAACTTTACTGTAATTATGATTGTTTGGTTATTAATTCATCTTGTCTTAGGCACCGTTCTAGGAGGAGTCTCATCATGTATATCGATACGATTCGGTAGTAGATATAGATGTGCAAAATGTGATATTTCATTTTCTAGAATAGATTCATTGCAAAAACACATACAACTTGTTCATGGGACAACTCCAATCCAGTTAAAACGTATATTAATTTTGGGTGGTGGATTTGGGGGAATAGAAGTTCTGAGACAACTTCAGAAGGCCTTTCAAGATGATGTCGATGTTGATATAACACTAGTAAGCAGAGATAACTTCTTTCTGTTTACACCAATGCTTCCAGAAGTATCGTCAGGTATGATAGAGACAAGACATATACTAACACCTGTCAGAACTTTTTGCAACCGAGCTAAGTTTTACGAAGCTGACGTAGACGCAATAGATTTGAAGAATAAACATGTTGTTATAGCTCATGCAATTGGAAAGCAGACTCGCAGTCACAGATTAAAATATGATTATCTTGTTTTGGCGCTTGGTGGCAAGACAAATTTCTTTGGGATGACTGAAGTAGCAAATAATGCCCTCACTATAAAAAGCATTGGTGATGCAATAGTGCTGCGAAATCACATCATAAGTATGTTGGAACAAGCCGACATTGAACACGAAGACATAGAGCTAAGAAGGTGTTTGATGACATTTGTGATAGTTGGTGGAGGCTTCTCAGGTGTTGAGGTTGCTGGAGAATTAAATGATTTTGTGCGTGAATCGATCGAACACTTTTATCACAACCTCGATCGGATAGATGCCCGAGTAATAGTTGTTAATTCTGGTGATAGAATTTTGCCGGAAGTAATAGAGGATCTAGCTCAATTTGCGTTACAACAACTGAGAAAGAATGGTATAGAAGTAATGTTGAATACTCGTCTTATAGGGGCTGCACAGGATACCGTGAAATTAAACAATGGCAGTTTGATATCATGCAATACTTTGATCTGGGCTGGAGGAGCATTACCTGATAAGCTTATCGGAAATCTTCCATGTGATCATGACAAGTCTGGCAGAATAGTTGCTAATAAGTATCTAGAAATTAATGGATATGAGAATAGTGCATTCGTGGTTGGTGACTGCGCATGTGTTACGGATCCACACACAGGAAGTCCTTATCCACCGACAGCGCAACATGCTTTAAGACAGGCAAAGGTAGCTACAAAAAACATAATTTTTGCGATTAATGGTAAGCCTAATGATAGAAAGATAATCTTTGATTACAAAACAAAGGGAGTGATGGCACTGATTGGAAAGAGGAATGGTGTTGGTATTTTGCTTGGACATACAGTACATGGGTTTACAGCTTGGTGGCTTTGGCGTTTATATTATTTGGGAATTCTTCCAACAACAGAAAAGAAGTTAAGAGTAACGGTGGACTGGATCATCGATCTATTCTTCAAAAGAGACGTAACTAGACTCAAGACATTCACGGAGGAAGATTCCGTAAAAGCTAGCACAGAGATCCTCAGATAAGTTATTGCCGCTTCCTTAGACAGTTGGATTGCTCCCTTTTTTTTCTTAACGTATAAAAGCTCCGCTAGTCACAAATACCAGAAATACCTCTTTTGCTGCGGACATTGGTCATCTTTAATCCTAAATCTA
>QHBN01000216.1 GCA_003176995.1 Candidatus Nitrosopolaris wilkensis | reverse complement strand
TCCATTAAGGATAGTATCAATAGGTATACTCATGTTGGCATTATATTCAGTACATAATAAGATTACAAAACCTTGCATTAACACATTCCCAAATGACAACAGAGGAAAAGAAAAAACGACAGCTAGTCCGACAGCGGAAAAAACGACAACAGGAAGTAATAGTCCCAGCCGATTTCAGCCAGGTCTATCATGAGTGATAAAACGCTTTGACAGCTACTTTGTCGGTTGGTAATACAGTGCAACGACCCCTGAATTAAACGTCTTGGATTTTAGAAGTTTCAGATTAAGTTTATCTTTTACGCCATTGAATAGAGGTTTGCCTTTGCCCAAGACAACGGGATTCACTATACTCCGATATTCATCAATTAAGCCAAGTTGCATAAAAGTTGATACAATGCTGCTACTACCGAGTATCACCATGTCCTTACCGGGCTGCTGTTTCATTGTGCAGATTTCTTCCGCAATGTTTTCTTTAAGCAGCCTTGAATTGTTCCATTCAACCTTTTGCAGCATTTTTGAAAAAACAATTTTGGGTAAATTAATCATTTTATCAGCAATGATTGGAATTTCCGTAGTCGCCGAAGGGGATACCCAGTAATCTGCTATTAGTTGATAAGTCACTCGTCCAAATAAAAGAGTGTCTACATTGCTTAGCAGATCAATGGAATATTCATTAAGTTCTTCATCCACTACAAACCAATCTAGTTCTCCGTTTGGTCCTGCAAAGAAGCCATCAAGTGTTACCATATTATATAAAATTACTTTTCTCATTTTATTTTTCTCCTTTTCCTACATTTAATCCACCTTCTGCTTCGATGCCAGTGACAGCTCGTGTCGCAGCTCCTCTGTAAGTGACTTTGATTCCTGAGGTCTTCCCATAAAGTGGGCTCTTGTATTTTGAAATGCAGTCAGTCGCCATTCATCTTCGTGTTTCACTGCAACAAGAGTATGTATCGAATTTCGTTCTGGCTCGATGTCGGACTGTCCTGCCATCACCGTTCCACCAACTGCGACATAATTGCAACGTCTTCTGTCACAAAGCGTATACTTCTGATTTTTCCTACTAGACGACTGCTTTTGATAAATTTGTCAAAAAGTTGTTGGTGAAATGAGGCAATTTGCTGACGTCCTTTGAGATGCGTGCCATCGAATCCTATGTAATCACTATCTTCAGTATAAGGAGCAGCTAATCCATCTCCACTACCTTTATTCCATCCATCAATCGTTTGTTGAGAAAGGCCGCGTATTGCAACTTCGTCATGAGATTCTGAAGCTGCTCGAGGTCTTGAATTCATGATTTACTACTCACCCTTGAGTCCTTTGCATGCTTGGAACAGAGCTTCATACTGCTGTGATTTAGGACCAGCAATACCTAGCTGCACCATCAATCTAAGGTCATGACGAATTGCTTTGTGTCCTAATATCTTACCATCATCACCGAGTCCGTGTATGTGTACTGCTTAGTAAGCACCTGACACATAAAAGTATGGTTATTGCTCATTCATTATTATTTAATTCGCCTTCTCCTAACTAAATCGTCCTTTAACGCCAACGACTGCTCTTATAGAAGTTTTAGTAGATACTGCCGTCTTTTTCTATATTAATGGACGATTGGTATTGCCATTTTAATAGCCCTGCGTCTTAATATTATAGCTAATGCAATGGATAGCCCTGCGCTCAAACCATTAAGTGCAACCATCAAAGCACTACCTACTACAACCATCAATATTTATTGTGTGTTTGATGGTTATTATTATTTAGGACGCGACATTTACATGTACAATATGTTATTTCAAACACTCTAAACTGCTAAATTCAGGTATCGAGTTCCATTAAGATTGAAATCCTATCTTTAGGTTGTTTTTGACTATATAGACGATTGCTTCTTGGTATGGTCTATAACTACATGTGATGAGAAGATTAGACGTCTGATGGAACCAGGTACCCCTCCAGCACATTCTATGTTTAAGGTAATAAAGAAATTTACAGATTCAGGTGTATGCTGTGGTGTAAACATTGATCCTATTCTGCCCTTTATTACTGATTCTCAAAGCCACTTACAAGAAATAATAGATAGCTGTCATGATTCAGGAGTTCCATATGTTTTTGGTGCGCTTTTGAGGTTAAGATGTGATATATGGGAGAGAGTGAAAATAATTCTAAAATTACTCAATATTGAAAACGGAATTGACCAATACAAAAACACCATTTATCAATTTAGAGAGCCGTTGGAACCATGGTACAACGTTACAGTCAATGAATCCTATGAAAGCCGTGTACTTCAAAATTTAGAAGAAAAAGTGTTGGAGAATGGGATGATATTTAATTTTCCAGATTTAATTAGAAGTAGACGTCTAAATTCAAATCAGAGTTATAACGGAGGACAACAAGTTACTTTAACGAGCTATATATAAAAGCTAAATACCACTGCCTTTAGGAGCAGTCTTGAGAATGTTTCAGAGTTATTTGATATGGCTATAAAGGCAGAGAGAACAGTACATTTACTCCTAATAGGACCGCCTGCATTCGCCAAATCAATGTTTATGAGTTCACTTACAAGATGGGAGGTCACACTATGCTGTTGGAGGTAATTCTACAAAATTCGGTATTGTTGATTATTCATACCTCTTGGTAAAGATTTCGTACAAAACTCAATTATGCTATTTTGTATCGTGAAAGAAATCTAGTGCTAAGTTGAAGGAATCCGTTATGTTCTGCAGACTTCGATAACACTTACGTCATGTCTGATTTGCTTCCATGTTACTCTTTCTGCTTTTTAGGCTTTTGTGCTCAAACTTTAATATTCTCGTTCGTAAATTGTAATACTTTTCAAATCACTTGATCAGTAGATACCCAGATTCAACTATCGTATTCATGCAAATCTGCTTGCCGCGGCTACCCAGACTGATTCTTACAATTTACGTATTTGGTGCTTGGTGTATCAAGCTTCAGAGCAAACCCAATAAGCCTTTTAATAATATGGAAGAGAGGTTATAGCACGATTAATAATAATATGCAAAATTTATACCGCAAGTACCGAGAATATATCCTCTTTAATAAGAGTATATTTATCGCTGGAATGTGTGCATTTCTTGCGGCTGCTTATGTTTCTCAAGCCTCTTATTTGACATATAACAAAAGTAACATAACAAATTCAATAGTTGGTTTGACCACAGAATATGGTGTTTATTTACCAATTTTTGCACTCTTATTCTATCTGGATAATCGGTATCGGTATGTAGATCCTCTGACGGGAACTAGAAATCATAAGGTGATACTCCTGGACATCAAGAAACTTATTGCTTCCTTTTCTGTTTCCGAAATAGTGTATTCTGTTACCAAAATATCTTCTAATTATCAGCTACTCCAGCTTGGAATACAACCGTATCAAGCATCCATGGTTAGCTCACTAATTGCATCTCTGGTTTTTTACGTGGTAATCAACGTCATTGTGATAAAGGTTGTAAAGCTGTTCAGTAGATGACAGTGAGTTGGAATGAAACAACCCTTCACCATATGTCATTCAAATCGTTCATGGAACGAATCTATACTCTGCTCATCAGATTGTGGTTGTTGTTGTGATTGCTGTTGTTGCTTACCCTGAGCATTCGACGTGGGGGCGGCGTTAGGATTTGATTTGGTTCCATAGGGCGGCGGAAATTGTGTAAAATATATACCAGGATTACTCACTAGTGGATATTGTCGATACTTGGATCTTACAATATTAGGAATCTAATATTCCATAATATATGAATTGAGGATTCATTTGTCATGACGAAATTAACGGTTAAAGCAAAGATAACAGACGACAGCAAAAGCAAACCATCGCTGATAGAGTTAGAGTATTCGAACTACCAGACATATTTACAATCAGGTTGCAGAATCACAACTAATCTATATTCTGCAACAAAGCAACAAGCAGAACGTGTCCTTAAGCGAATTAAAGAACCAAAGCCAAAGAAAAAGTATCCACTAATCCTAAGACGTGATTTGATAGATATACAAAAAGACAGTAAATTTCCATGTGTATACTGGATGAAGATTCCAGTCTATCCAAAATCGATTAATGTTAGAATACACACATCGTGCAAATATGACTTGAGCAGTAACGAATATTCTATAAGAGAAAGCAAGATAGTAAACATACAGAACTGCTGGTATACATATATCACAATTGAGAGACAGAAAGATACGAACATAGCCAATACTGCTGACAACGTCTTGGCAATTGACATAGGATGTAAGAATATCGCTGTAACAATTAACACGGCAAACACAAGACCAAATTTCTATGGTAGCAAATTGAGAGACAGAAGAGGTTTTCATTTCTGGTTAAGAAGGAAGTTAGGGCAGAAAAAAGCATTCTACAAGATTAACGTATTAAAGAATAGAGAGTTCCTACAAGTGGATCATGAATTGCATCAAATAAGTAAAACGATCGTACAAGAAGCAAAACGAACCAATGCTATCATAGTGCTAGGTAAACTAAAAGGAATAAGAAAAAGAATCAAAGCAGGCAGGCGAATAAGAAGACTGATTAACAATTTTCCATACTATAGATTAGTCCGGTACATAGAAAACAAAGCAGGGTGGATGGATATCAAGGTACTAGAGATATCAGAATCATATACATCTCAAACATGTTTCAATTGTCATGTAATAGATAAGACAGCAAGGAAAACACAAGGCTTATTCAAATGCAATAATTGTAATGTGGTTAGTACAAACGCAGACTATAACGGTGCAATGAATATATTGCAACGAGGACTTGGAATACTTTCAAGTCTACGGGGCTTTCTGACATACCCCGAACCCTCGGTGATTGTAGACAGGAACAAAATGATCACAAGGGAACTCCCACATGTTTAGTTATTGGAGGATGTCAGAATATTAGGTTTAATGACTACTCTAGCGGCTTGGGTAAGTAAAATTGAACAAGACCATGTGATGTCTATGAGATAACATAGGCCATATTCGTTCTCATACGAATCGATGAAATTTAAAACTTTTAGTAAAAATAGAGCAAAACAGTCGTACATCTGTCTGGTACAAGTGTTGTACGCTAGGCAAACTATATGAACTTGCTGACAACAACGGAAAATTAGATGCAGGAAGTTGACCCTAAGGATCTAGAGCAGCGACTTTTTGATACACGAGTTGAAAATACTAGGCTACAAGAACAAGTCTATTCGTACCAAAGAGAACTAGAGCAACTTTATCGTGAAAAAAGAACCGGTAAGGTAATGGTTCATGTAAAACAATTGCTGCAAGACCTGCACTTTATGGACTATGCTGGAGAAAAGTATGTCTACGTCTTTATGATAACAACAAGTTTACCAAGTTGAATTCTCTTGGAAGTTTATCACGGGACATCTACTGACTCTGTGATTTTATTATTAGAACCATGCCGCCCCCTAGTACAACACCAATAATTAGCGGCAGCAACCATCTGTATTGAACTTTCTTAGGTGCATTATGTCCGGTACTACATTCTCTATGACGTGGCCCATAATGTAACTTGCCATACAATAGAAGTCTGATTTCATTTAGTTCTATTCCAGGTAGTCCTCTATGCTTAAAATGATCAGCAAACAGATATCGTAGTTCTTCTTTCTCTTGATCTGTTAATGTTATGTTTCGATGTTTCTCTTCCGGTTTAAGTTCTATTTTCATATTCGTGGTATTACCTGCAGCCTACATGTTCTTATACGATCTGCTGCTGTTGTGTAATAATGTTGATCATTTTCATATCCAATAAATCTACGATTAGACCTGATACTAGCAACACCTGTACTTCCGCTGCCTAACATGGGGTCTAACACTACCTGATTCTCAACAGATAGATTATCAATTATATATCCTGCTTGGCTTAGTAGAAACCAGCCTTTTTTCTGATAATCCCGTCAAAGCTTTGTAAGACCATAATACAATATACCTATTGAGAGAATCAAGGTATGTCAGATTAGCAAATACCATGCTGCGTGTTTTAAGAAATGCGAGAATTCCGTTATTTCTATGC
>QHBN01000215.1 GCA_003176995.1 Candidatus Nitrosopolaris wilkensis | reverse complement strand
GAAATTCTTCTTAGAGCAGCAAGGGAACCAGTATTCAGATGTCAGTTGATAAAACAGCCCTCTAATGTCCTAGAACAATATAATATTTCTGACGAAGCAAAATCTATCATTAAGAATAGCATAAGTGATCTCACTCAATAATAGAGTCATTTATCTGATTTTCATTCCTCCCATAATTTATGGCCACGTACTTCTGGCGAGCTACTCGAACTAGTGTCTAGTATAGGAGTACCATTTATTGCATGAAGTCCTCGCACTTTGACAAGGTTGTCGCTTTTCTCCAATAAATCTACTACCGTAACACGATGCGATCGTAAGTGATTCAAAACACGATGCGAAATTTCGAGTATGAAGCCAGTCAATATTGAGATATTAATGAATCACTCAATAGGAATATCAGACTCCTATTGTCGAGCAACAGAAATTGAACTGCTGGATGATTATTTGAAAGGTGGAGTTCTTAACAATAAAAAATGAGGAGAAATTAAGAAAGCAGGTAAATAAGTTAGAATCTCACATTTCGAATATCAAAACAGTTGAATTTCAATTACAAGTTAAAGCAAATGAAATTCAGATGATGAAAGTCAAGCATGAGGAAGAATAAAGGCCGTACGTGTAGAGATGGAATATAAGTTACAACAATTACTTGCAAAGATAGATATCGGGAAGCTACAATTTGAACATCAACACGTATTGCTTGTCGAATTCAATTATAAGATTCTTGTTCTTTGAGATAAATATCTACAATCTCTTCCACGGCATCATATGAATGATCAATACTTTTATGGGTGGCTTTAATATTCTTGGTCAACTAAAGCTATCAGCATTCGTACAATTTGATATGGACCAATCAATAGACGCATCCGACCAAGAAAATTCGATAATGAAACATTGATTATACATGATTTTTTTGATTCCCCTCAAACAAATTGGCTGCATTCATTTAACAGATGAGATAATAGATTATTCGCAAAGTCTGGAAAAATATGACTTTCCACTAATCAACCTTTCAAGCATGTGTTTGACAATAGAAACATCACGATTTCAAACTGAACAATCTGAGCTTCCGATCCCCTATGTTGTTCACATTATCAAAATGATCGACATGATTAAATATTGTGAATCGATGGTTGGTGGAAAGGAGCGAATAAACGATCTAAAACAACAATTGAGATCTCTTGTATCTAACGCGGTCGGATATCCAGAGAAGCAAGCTGATTACGCTGTCCAAATTCTGAAAGCGATAGTCTACAGTAACGATGAATTCCAAATTGCCTATATTTTGCATAGATTGTACCCGTCATTGACATTTAACCCTGCAAGTGGGCCTGATTTCAAATTATGTAATATAGGCATCAAAGTAGAAGCAAAATCAAAATTGAATCGAACATACCTAGGAGATTTTAACCCTCAACCAATAGGACTAAACAAAGAAATCTGTTTACGACTTTTAGCAAGAGACGCAGTTAAAGCAGGTGCCCTTTCTACCGCCTTCAATCACCAAGGAACCGATATTGCTCTAGTGAGTTTAAGCCAGTGAATTCGGCGACATATTCGCTGCGCATGTAGATGAACATAACTTGCGTGATACTCCAGAAAATTATGAATTTGGTTCAGCATTCAAAGATGCAGTAAAATTAGTTAATCAAGGGAAAAAAGGCGTTATTTTGTATAGTGATGTCATAACAGGATATCACCAGTATACAATTGGTGCAATTGCATCCGACAAAGAAACAGTTGAACGATTGGGTTCAGAATTAGAGAAAAAAGAGAAAGACACTAAAATACATTCAAAAGCACCTAATTACTATTACCGAATTGTAGAAGCCAGAAAATGGATTATGGTAAAAAGAACGAAGATAGGCACGATGTAGCGGGTCCCATAGATGATGAAAGACGATAATGCTTAAATCTGGCCGATTATCATTCTGATAATCATATATTATGTATCAGCAGGGCAAGGACAATCGGTACGAAGAGTACATAGCGGAGCATATTAAGAAGGGAACAACTACTTGTGCTTTAACTTGTAAAGATGGAGTCGTCCTGGCTGCTGATACAAGGGCAAGCGCTGGCTTCTTTATTGCTGATAAGCATGTTATGAAAATTCAGAAAGTTGATAGACACGTTGGTATGACTATGGCGGGTGGAGTAGCAGATGCCCAAAATCTAGTTGATATCATGCGGTATAATGCAAACATCTACCGTCTTACAAATAAAGATCCTATACCAATCAAGTCTGCTGCTAGATTGTGCTCCAATGTATTATTCAATCAGCGATACTTTCCATACTATGTCCAGATTATCCTTGCCGGAGTTGATAAGACGAAGGAGGAAGGACAAATATACAATATTGATCTCTTTGGTTCAATGACAAGTGAGAAGTTCATATCTACAGGTAGTGGGTCACCGGTGGCATATGGTTACCTTGAAACGGAATTCAAAGAAAATCTAACTGTAAATGATGCTTACAAAATAGCAATCCAAGCAATTGCGGCAGCCATCAGAAGAAATTCAGGTACTGGTGATGGCGTCAATGCCGTCATTATAGATAAAGATGGCTATCGTGAGCTGTCGAAGGAAATGAAAAAGGCTGTCGGTGTAGTCTACTAAAAAAGCTTTTTTTGCTAGATATAGCAGAGCAGCCTTATCATCCGGAGTTTCAATATTCTATAACTCTATCTCTCCTATCAAAAGATAAGAAGTTCATGACAAGATTGAAGGGATTTGGTGACGAATTTTGTAGAAGCTACGAGGCACTCATTGAACTAAACAAGAAGGAATATGAGAAGGTGAAACAATAGATAATTCGTTCTTCTTAAGCTCATCTTTGGTAAAATGACGATAGCAGAACGCATACAACTGTTTATCATCTTTGATTCTTCATTATCTCTGTCTCTTGCATGACTTCCGCTGTGTCTCTCTCATACAGTTGCGATTGAATATATACATATCATCACGTTCACATACTTTTGACTAATCGTTTCTAGGTCATCTACATTGGATGTACATCTACACCCTGCGCTTTAGATTCACCAGGTCCAAAAAACAAAGGATCCACTTTATCAGAGTCCCCGAAGTGAGGGAAACGTAATTTACCTGTACAAGCTTATATTCTATCCTCTTTTTCTTTCTCCGATGGGGTGCAAAGTTATACCGAAAGCCTAAAAAAAGAGTATTGAAATAATTTATGCTCATACTCCTTCCTTAATAATGACAATTATGTTCTATTCGTGAAACTAAGCTTTATGAATTTCGAATGGCTTTTTCTAAAACAGCTGGTTTGTGTCGTTAGTGCTTAATGCGCTCTCACAGAAATAGTTGGGGTAAACTTACTGACTTGACAGGAAAGAGATAGATAGATGAAATAAGATTATGAACAACTAATCAACCGAATAGTAGTCCCTATGATATTCCTCTCAGTGCCATCGAAGCAACGGAAATTGCCCTCATTCTTTCAAAAGGTGATGCATTAATCAAAAAAACAGATCAGATCACTAAGCAATTTCAAAGACTCAAATGGTTTGATGTAGAGATTATTGACTAAAGGAATAGGACATACTAAATTCAAGAAAACAGCTCCAGCAAAGTTTATCAAACCTTTGTCAGTGGCAGATCCGGGTAAAGTCTACATCATGTAGCGTCGCTCCAGCAAAGTTCACCATTCCAGCAAGATCTACCCCTCTGATATCTGCCCGGGTAAGATTGGCATCAGCAAAGTCTATCATTACTTTAAGATCTGCACCTCTGACATCGGCTCGAGTGAGATTGGCCCCTGAGAGGAAGGCTCCATAGAGATCTGCACTTCTTAGATCAGCACCGCTAAGATCAGCACCTTTGAGCTTTGCACCGTTTAGATTCGACATGGTAAGTTTTGTGGCAATAAGTTTTGTCTCGCTTAAATCGGCTTCATGTAAATCGACTCCACGGAGGTCTTTTCCGCTAAGGTCTACCTTACGAAGATATAATGCAACATCTCCTTCCTGACGGATCTTATTGAACTCCTCTATTTTTTCCTCTTCAAGGTGTGAAAGTATAGGTGTGATATTAGCTAGCAGGTTGTAATCAGGCGTATCTAATAACGCCAACACCTTACTATCGAGATCAATTAATTTTACCGCTTTTGAATATAAAGACTTCTGCCTCTGTAAATCTTTAATTTCTTTCTTTAATTCTCTCTGCAGTTGCTTCTCCTTGATATTTTGAATTTGTTCTAGTTTATCCTCTATCGCTACGTCTATTGCATCTATCATCCCATCTAGGTTTTCATATTCATTCGTTTCTAGATTTTTGACGACGAAACAATGGCTATACCGTTAACAACTGAGCAAAAGGAGCTATTAGAATATGTACCTATTTAGATACGGTGTCAGATATGGTTAAAAGAAGTTATCGGATAACCCATTACCTCCATGACTAGAAATCAGAGTACATCTAATTTTATCGAACAGATACGAAGTGATTTACCAGTACTGTGGACGCTATCCTTAATCATCCATACTTATACGCATTAGAAAAGAAGCTGATAAGCAAAGTGACACTGGCTAGAGCAGATGAGCTCATCACAAAAGTCAAATCAGAAGAGCATAGTTGGTGATGAAATAGCTCTTTGCATTGATGCATATAATTATCCTGTAGTTTAAGAACGCTATTATCCATTTAAGGCCCTTTTCCAGCATAAGGACTTGTATCAGCTTCTTGTTTCAGTAGTTTTACGGTTTCCGGGGAGCTACAGGCAATGCAATTATGACACACTTGGTCTAACCGTTTTCTTATTAATCTAGCCGCTTTGATTAATGTTATTCGAGAAAATACTGTGTCTTTGTACCATAACAGAAGGCGCTTCCACGTCTTGAGCCTGATCCTTACTAAAGAACCTAAACGAAGTGATAAGACAAAGGCGCTCCATGTCTTCTTTTATGTGAAATCATGCCTCATCCCGGTGTTACATTTGTTAAATGTGCTAACAAGTTAGAATCAATGCCAATTTTCGACAATGAGATCCACAAATCTAGTTACAGTTCGGAGGGCTGTGTAGGACTTCAAGCCTATTGTTAGCAAGGTGGGTAGTCTATTATGAATATTTCTGAAAGAGTGGGAATTCCCAGTAGTTGCAAAGACGTGTGGTTGCAAAGAAAAACAAAAGGTTCACGGTACCCTTCATACGAGTACAACCATTTCTCTCTTTTCAGCAGACTATGGACAGTGAAAGACATATTGTACTAGTATGAGTTGTAAAGATAAATCGTCCTAGGCATCGGTTTCCACTCATCTCTAGCGTCAGACATCGTGTGCTGCCGTTTCGCCCTTTCTTGATATTGTAAAACACTGCAGCATTGATCTGAGTTAGTGATCCTCTGTTTTTTATATGGAATTTATTTATTGTTTCCGAATGCGAGATGTTCCCCATTGTGACATACTGGACAATCTTTGTCTTTCCTTCGTTCCAAGTCAAAAACGACTCCGCAATTTCTGCAAATCCGTATATCTTTTGCCATGCTAACCATAATGTGGTTGCATACTTAAGTACATATCCCAATCATGATATACTTGAATCGGAGCGTCCTATGAAATGCCATTTATAAGAGCCTACGCCTATGGCTGTGAATGGATACAGGTATTTCATAGAGTTGTATCCACTTTTCCCTTCATATTGAGTTGTTGCTATGCTACTGTTTTATATACATAGAGTTTGTGCTTTCATTATATCCTAAATCCGACATTGGTATTACTTTGAAGCCATTGTCATGCAAATACTTCATCTCTTCTGCAAACAAGTTTATGTCTGTGCTAGAAGGATCTTTGCTATTATCTATAATATGATAAGCAACTATTGGAATCGCATCCACCATTCCTATTTTGTTGTTGACTCCTATTCCGCTATTCACTTCTTGTACAAACCTTTGGAATATTATTTGATCGTTATGTAGATATCTTGCATCCCAAGCGTTATGACTCTGTTCTCTTATTGAATATCTATTTGCACTGCTTAACTTGCCACTGTTATCGTATGTCCGACAGTTAGTCTGCTTACTGTTATACCCATTGCAGTGCAAAAACATCAAGTTAGCAAAACCATTATCTGCGTATCCATAATATTTGGATATTGTATCTATCACAACTGGGTTATTCCCTACATCGCCCTGTACTGCTGCAAAGATATTAGGTGAATTAACGCCATGAGTCTGCAAGCATTGTTTAGAACCACCAATGTCGAAACTCAAAGCACCTAAAGATAACGTGTTTAGATCTGCGTGAGTCATGCCCTTAGACTCTATGTCTTGTCCATCTTGTTGTAATGCTAGTATATCATTCCAGTTGAGACGGTGAGTTTGGCCTACATAAGTACAAGTAATAAAGAAACTTGCCTTATACCCATATTGATCTATAATTGGTTTAGCCGTGATAAACTGGCTTTTTTCAGTATCACCAAAGGTTAGAATTACAACTTTACTGTTCTCTTTAAGAGTATTATTGATAAGACCATTAGCGAGTATCGGTTTTGTATGTGGGAATGCGTTGTTATGACCGGTATGTTTTTGACTAATAGCTAAAATATCAGTAATTGAAAATAGATTTGAGAGTAAAAAATAACTTGAC
Source organism: Candidatus Nitrosopolaris wilkensis (assembly GCA_003176995.1). Taxonomy (GTDB): domain Archaea; phylum Thermoproteota; class Nitrososphaeria; order Nitrososphaerales; family Nitrososphaeraceae; genus Nitrosopolaris; species Nitrosopolaris wilkesensis. The sequence continues at coordinate 8,614 of QHBN01000215.1, read as the reverse complement.
AAAACCATAATGCTATAAAAAGGAAACTTAACGGCATTGAGAGACAATATCAACTGTGAATACCACTCATGGATGTCACACAGTTCAATATTAGTATATTTTGAAGGATAATAGTGTTATTTTCTACAGTAAAATGCAATCACAAGGCCGACGCTATTCACTTGGATAAATGCGGCCTTTAACAACCAATTGGTTTCTGTCACTCCCCACGCGATTGCCGTCAAAGCGTACCCAACCGCCACCGCGGCTTAGGTCGGCTTATCTATGGATTGTTTATTTTCAAAAAAAGAAGATTTCTTCTGGATAGGAAGAACTGTAGTGTGGTAAAATTTGCAAACCTCCTTTAATTTACATAGTTTACAATTTGGTTTTATCGGAAGGCAAATATTCTGACCATACATAACAAAAGTATCATTTACTTTTAACCAATATTTCTTAGCAAGAATTCGACTAAGCTCAATTTCAGTTTTTTCTGGAGTTGTAGTATTAACAAGTCCTAATCTGTTTGAAATCCTGTGAACATGAATATCAACAGGGATTGCAGCCTTCTTAAACCCATATACTAAAACACAGTTTGCTGTCTTCCTCCCGACACCTGGTAATTCGAGAAGCATCTGGATATCGTCTGGAACTTCTCCATTAAAGCGTTCGACTATTAATTGCGAAACGTCCTTTATCCGCTTAGCTTTGATATTGTAAAAACCAATGCTGTGAATTATTGCTTTAATTTCTTCTATATCTGCTTTAGCAAGTTCTCTTGCATTTTTGAATTTTCTAAACAAGTTGTTAACAACTTTTGTTGTAATTTCATCCCTTGTCCTGGCTGATAGAATAGTTCCAATAAGTATTTTGAAGGGATCCTGTTGCTCCTCGGCTTGTAATCCTTTGAGTGCAGTGAGTCTAGCTAGTTTATTGTAAGAGAGAGTTTGTTCCATTTTCATCATTATCTTAGGTATAGATGTCGTCATCAAAATCAATCAATTAATTAATTATATAGAGAGAAATATAATATGTCATATAAAGTATCAGTAGGTAGGTAGTTGGTCGACTCTCCAGACTCGTAAGCCGACTGAAAAGAGTAATAACATACTAGGAATTCTATTTCCGATCAAATAACTCAATCGTTTGCTTTGAGTTTGATGGCTTTGCCACCCTCTTATGCCAAGAAACTTCAGGACAGATTTTCAAATGCACTTACATTGTGGACAAACTTAATAATGGAAACAAAGTCGTGTCGATAATGGTGTATGTCCCTACCAGCAATGGCGTTGTAACCGGCGAAGTGAAAGTAATCAAAGTCGTGATCAGATATTTCAGCAAGCAAAATGATGATATAAAGTGATGCAAAATGTTTTTGAATTGAGTTGCATGCATAATGCTTTATTACAAATTTCCGACAAATCTCTCTCAGGTCTTTGTAAATCTTTCAGATTATACTAGGACTCTTCTTATGCCAGTATTCAAAGGCAGTGATGATAACGGATACAGTTGGAAAGACAATAATGCTGAACAGTACTGGGTAATTACACACTCACATTTTTTTGCGTTCTCAACAATGCTCTGCGGAATTGCAGCATCAGCCAATTCAGCAAGTCTGCCGCGAAAAGATCTATTATTGTTCCCGTTACAATTCTCTCAATCGAAATTCTTCATTGTTTGGCTTTTAATGGTATTTTACACCATTCAATACCAAACTAACTATAACATTGAGGACAATGATAAGTATGTCAACCAGAAAGGAAGCAGAAAGATCCTCCGCAGAATATGATGCTAAAAGAGAATTAAGAACAGGTTTATCGGAGCAAAATCACGCAGTCGATAGAGCATTAGATGAAACAAGAGAAAAAATCAGGAGAACAGTAGATGAAGCTAGGAGAGAGATTCCACGTAACACACAAGCAATCAATGATTATCAAGAACATACTCTGCAAGCATCCAGAGAAATTGCAGATAGCTATCTAGAATCTCAAAAGGAGATTATACAATCATTTCACTCAACGTGGGTTCCATATATTGAGAATATGTATGACGCATTTTGGAACAATTGGTCATCTCCGCGAAGGGCAGCCGAAATCTATGCGAGAACAGTAAGCAATGTTGCAGATAACGTGATGGCTACAAGTAGAATAGCAAACAATACAATGTTTGCAAATATCGGTGCCTACAAAGCATTTGTTCAGCGGGAGAAGGATGATGTAAAAGAATTTTCGAGAATAGCTGCTAATACCGCAAGAACGTTTGAAAACAATTCAAGGGAATTTGCAGATAAGAGAGCAGCATAAAGGTAGAAAGATTAACATCCACTAGGACCGCAGGATCACTTTTTTTATTTTTGTATTGTTATCCTGTAAGATTACAAATAGGATAGCGCAAGTCCTTTCAAAAAGCCGATTGGTTAATACGATTAACTAATATAGAGATGGAATTGTTTTTTCTATAGAAGGGATTGAATCATCTCTTACAGAAGACGATATGAACGAATATTTGGAACAAGATCTAGTAGTGGGGACTGTTCTAGCGGCATATAGGATAGCATGAACCAATTATACCAAAATATGGTAGTTGTTTTCACCATTGAGCCATTCCACCGTAACAAGGCTGAAAACCATTAACACCTTCTCGTCCTGGAGTAAGAGTTATGTGACGGGCAAGCTAAACGTAAGTGTTGTTCCCTTACCGTCGAGATTATTCTCAGCCCATATTTTGCCATCATGAGCTTCTACTACACTCAGAAATAAACGATCCCAGTCCGGTACCTGTTTTGGATTTAGTACCAATATTTGACCGGAATGTGGGATGACCTCCGTTTTTGATTTGTTACTGAGGTAAGGATCAATCAAATCAAGGTTAACATTCAGTGCAATTTCATACTTAATTTATATAGTTGTATCATGTTTAGAATATGAATAAACTAACGTTGGCTTTTGGCGCGATTGCCTGACTAACAGCAATGCTCTTGGTACCAAGTAACTTGTTCACACAAAACGTAGCAAATGCCGCTAGTTGCAGTGCCTCATCTCAAAGCGGTTCGCATCAATCCTCTGTGAATAGTCCACCTTCAAATACGGGTAGCTGTGGCGCTTCATCGGGGGCATTTGGAGGAAAGTTTGCCAGCAGTGGAAACGTCCAAAGTAATGTACAATCTTTCCCAACACCGGTTCCCTTTACTGGTAACAACGGTGTAGGCAAAAGTGGCGCTTGTGAAACTAGGTCAGCAGGTAGTACAGGTGTACATTTGAACTTTGACCTGGGCTTTGGGAGTAGTGTAAGTTGCAGTTCTCATTCCCCATAATTTTTTCATTATATTAGTGGTTTAGAGATACATCTTCATTTCGTAATAATTAGATGACATTCGATTTGGTAGATGTAGCAATGGACCGTTAAGTTTTGTTATTTGAACGAATCAATATACAAGAAACGACGGAATCTTACTTAACTCAGGGTTATGTGAGACTGAGACATGAGGTTTTGTACATTACACAAAATAATGTACTAGAGTTGAAGATGAGGGCGTTGTACCATTAGGGACCCGGTGGCCCTACAGGCGTTGGTAATTCGGAGGTTGTATTTCCCTTCATCATACCACCTGTAGCATTCCCTGACATCATCTTACCGCCAGTTTGGTTCCCTGGCATCATAGTCATTGCGGATGCTGATTGAGTTGTAAGCTTCACTGCCGCCTCCACCCCAACTGCTAAGATGGCTGCTGTGAATAACGTACCAATCACTGCGAAGTTTAGAATTCTTTCCATTGTTCAAGGAAATAAAATTGTTTATATAAAGATTATTCCAAATTACGTCCAAATTTGATATAAACAAGAGGTGTTCTTACAATTTTGAACAAATCAGAAATCTTGATTAATCACTTTACGAAGACGTGAACCTTATCTGGACACATTTCATTTGAAATTGCTAAAAGGTCATTATACGGAATTTGAATTAATCCAAAACGAAAGATATATCCCCAAGATTTCTTGTTTTTAATAAATGAAAGTGCAGGGATCAAGTCTTCAATTGGTATTTCTTTGCATTCATGATAATACTCTACTCTCCTTCGAAATGGAGAGAAGGTGTCGTTCAGTTTAACCTGAAAGATATCACTATCCTTTATCTTACCGATAGCAGTGAACCGCTGGCATTTTTCGTTCTGACCATAGATCGTCTTTGGTGAATAGTGTATAATATTATCATCTTTTTTCATTCTTCTCAATGGGGTGAGTTTGCCATGATTGGCCTGCGCGATTCCCTCCCTTACTCCCATCATTACATGGTACTTAGATGTAACAATTATCCAGTATCTGTGTCTTTTATTTTGTCTTCCTCTAGCATCTGATAATGACATGTACGCGGTTTTCCTAAGATATTGTTTACTATTGGAGTTGAGGATCCTGTTAGTTTCAGAGATAGGATTTTCTGACATGCTTAACCTTGCACAAGCAATTGGAATAGTAGCAACGATGGTCTTGACATTGTATTTCTCAGATGCAAATACAAAGTCTTTCGATTGACCATGATCATTTACATTAAAATACATTAAAATCCTCTAGGTGATAGAAATTGCACCGAATAAATTAAAAACTAAAATACCAGATAGTAAACGTATTTGGCGGTACAAATTATACATTCGACAGCACTGATTTCAGGAAATAGGATGTCCTCGCTGCCATGACATAACGACATTATACTCTGACTTTGATAGAATTGGCTATCTTTGTGAAGAATGTAATTTTCCTCTTTATTTGAATAAGTGATGTTATTGCAATACCCGGAACATACACCGTTATTGCAAGTATCCGTGTAAAAAATAAAGTAAATATACCTTCTCAATATTAGATGCAACAATGAAAAAAAGAAGAACTAGTCTGGTCTTAGTATCTGTGTTATTTATTATAGCCTCTTTGGTCTTGTCAACAACAAATACAACCTATAAAGTAATCCCTCCCACATACGCTCAAACTAACGCAGCAGCACTTACTAATACTACTACGTTAGCGGCTAACCATACAATCGCAAATTCAACTGCTACTGCCACTAAAGAGGGATTACAAATTAATAAAGAAGTCAAATACTTTGACAATGCTTCTGGCTACTTAGCATATCCCTCTACCACTGCTACTAATGGCAATTCTAGTCCCGCCGCTACAGTCAAGAAACTTCCAGCAGTAATTATGATTCATGAATTTTGGGGTATAAATGATAACATACGAAGCATGGCACGCACTCTTGAAAAGCAAGCAGGATATGTTGTATTGGCAGTGGATCTGTTTAAGGGGCAATCAACCAACGATCCAAATCAAGCTTCGCAGTTAGTAAAATCAGTTAGAGATAACCCCCAAGAAGCTATTTCTAACCTACAAGCAGCCGTAACATATGTAAGTTCTCTTCCTTTTGTAGATAGGTCTAAAATAGCTTCTCTTGGTTGGTGTTTTGGCGGCGGGCAGTCACTGCAACTAGCCTTGCATAGTGAACAACACTCTCTTGCCGCTACTATATTGTACTATGGAACTCCATTGGTTATAGATAAACAAGAACTCTCAAAGATAAAGTGGCCTGTTTTAGGAATATTTGGAGACCATGATCAAGCTAATCCATTATCACTCATAAACGCATTCAAAGCAGCATTGGATGGCGATGGTATTACAAATGAAATTCTCATATACAAGGGATTAGGACATGCCTTTGCAAATCCTTCTGGAGCTAATTATGCTCCGCAACAAACTGCTGATTCGTGGCAAAAGACGTTGACATTCTTAAGCAAATATCTCTAAGTAAGTCATGGAAGAAAACCTTTTTTTCTCTCCTCATTTCTTTTTTTAGTTTAATTGTTCCATAAAGCTCAGCTCGAGTCATCAATCCTAATATTTTATTATTTGACTTAGCTAAATTAATAAGTAAAACTATAAAAAACTCTCCTTAACCTCTATAGTATTTTGTGGAAATGCCAGAGCTAGATTCGTCGTGCGGAGGAAGGACGTGTCCGTGAGGATTTTCTTGGCGGGGTACGTAATGGTGTAAATGGCATACCCACATTCTTTATCAATGGCGTTCGTTACGATAATTCTTGGGATTTAGAGGCTGTTGGAAACACAATTAAAAACGACACTCAAAAATGTTAATAAGAATTAGTCAACCCTATTACTACTCAGCAAATGAAGAGAACGTTACATTTCATAGAGACCAGGCTCACTCAAGCTGACCCGCTATACTATCTGGATCAATTTCTTTAGACACAAACTTTATTGCGTTAGAAATGTGAATTCTCTGCAATCCATTTTGGGGAATGCGGAGTATAGCTTGGGGAGGGGGTACGTTCTTTTCCATCACAATCACTACCGTAAATTATAAACTCGTTAACCTTTTTCTGGATGCATAAGAGTAAGCTCTTGAACTATTTTAGAACCACAGAAAATCCAAGAACATTAGAGCATCCAGCTGTATCATTTGTAAATTGCTGAATCGAACATGGTTTGATACCGGATGCTGTATTTCCAATTCCACGGTTATCGAATATAATAACCGTATGATTTGAGAAACAGGCTGATATTTCTAGCGATTTGTTGCGATCTCCTTCAAATTAGCAGAAGCTTTTAATTAACCATACAGGAAATGACAGTTCTCATTAGTATTTTTTCAGCCGCTGACAAGACCGTTTCTTTCATCTATATAATAGTATACTATGCCACCATAAGAGTCTCATTCCAGAAGTAGCAAAGTAATAAGAATGAAGAATATGTGAAGGTGCGGGAGGTGGGATTTGAACCCACGAACCCCTAAGAGATGAGGTACCTCAGTCAGGCTATAACATCTGAGCGTCGTGTCGACACATCTGTCTGATCTCACGCCGTTGACCGGGCTTGGCAACCCCCGCATCAGATCTATGGTGATATACTATTGTTAGACATTATCCTAGTTTTATAAGTATATTTTCAAGGCGGATATTATGAATTATCTTAATAGAAAAGAAGTACCTGCTGGAAAGGATCCGATGGGAATTGCAGCAACAGTTCTGTACATAGCGTGTCTGAATACTGGTGAAAAAAGAACTCAAACTGATATAGCACAGGCAGCAGGAATAACAGAAATGACTTTGAGAAACAGGTACAAGCATATAAAACAATTTGAATTGGATTTGATACCGATTTTGTTTAGTAGATAACTTACCACGATGAGTACAAAACACAGCATGAGATGATAATTAAAACCTCGCTGATTGGAAGGGAGAAGCTGTTATAATTTGGTTAGTACAAGTCCACAATTTTTTACTACTTCCTTACCTGCGGTGGTAATGCAAATGTATCTTCTATGGTGGAGATGAGAACTTGTTACTATTGGCAGCTATGGAAATTCTTAGGTTATAGATAGAATCACCAACTAATACTGGTTCTTTTTTATATGATTACATAAAGCTAATTTAGAAAGTAATAGTATCTTAAAGAGTGTCATTTGATTGGAGCTAGTTGAATTAGCCCTTGGAAAAATAATGAAGATAGGATTTCGCTAACTTACTCCTGCGTTAGTTTGTTCACTGCTATCACTTGTGGATTGTTTATCACAGTATTTTGAATCACTTGGTTGTTTACTGTGGTTATTGTGTTAGTGTTGTTGATGTATTGACAACCTGGTTGCTTATGATCGTGGGACCAATGTTGAGGTTCTGTTGTAATATATTTATCTGCTGCAGGAGATTGTTTGCAATTCCTACGTTAACACCTAGTATAGGTGCGATAATAGTACCGCCTGTCGGTGTTGGAGATACTGGCACTAGTATTCGTGATTGGTTTTGGTGGTGGCGTTGGAGGAGTAGGTGCGGGAGCAACCGGAGGAGTGGTCGTGTTACCTGTGGGCTGTGATGGAGGAAGAGGTGCTATTGGACCTATTGGAGGCGTGTTAACACCGGCTACTTGACTACTTGGGAGGTTTTAGAGATATTATCGACCGTGGTCCTTGTCCTGTCGGTGCCTTGTTTGCCGAAGGAGGCGTTGGTGGAGTCGGTGTTGACGGTTTTGGTGGTGACTATGCACTTGTGGGCAATACGCCTGTGACATTATGTACCAAATGTTTTATCAGATTTGGTGTTGACAGTTTTCCTGGAGGAAAGCATAGAAGTTGTGCCTCGATCTGGTTTAATCCCTGTTTAGTTGGATTTGTGACAATAGCTGTCCACTTTGCATAATCTCCTACCCCTTTTGCACCCTGTGGTGATGCCTGTGTGAATCCTTGTTGATTTATCTGTACTCCAACATTGCAATTTGTATGTGTCGCATTTGAAGGGGCCGAGGTCCCACTGGCTGCGATTAGACTTCCTGCTGGAACCTTTGCGTTGTCGTCGGGATACTTTATTGATAAGAGGCTTGCTGATCCGTTCCCTATGGCTCCTAACCCACAGACAACCAAAATAAGTATTACTGCTGCTGTTGTTGTTCCTACTCGCGTATTTGCGCTCATAAATATAACTTCATCTGCGTATAATCTGACCTCGGGTTCATTGTTATCCTATGGCTGCTATTGTTGTAGCGCCGTGAGTAGCCGTGGCTACCGTGGATGTTGTTGTTAATCGAGGAAGATTATTCAAATAAAACACATTGTTTGTAGGATCATATCCAAGTTGATTTAA
>QHBN01000214.1 GCA_003176995.1 Candidatus Nitrosopolaris wilkensis | reverse complement strand
GCTCTGACTTTCAATCAGTAAGAGAATTAGCAATTTATTCTAAAAAACAAGGAATCAGTTTAAACGAGCTTGCTTCCTGCATCAGACTAAATAATTATATAAAAAATATAGGCACGAATTTTGACCTGATAGAGCCATTCATCGCCAATCTCGCCAAATCATCAGAACCACAAGAGCTTATCAACGTTGCAAATGAAATCGCGCAATTATCAACATCTGAATCAATTCCGCTTAATGCCTTGACCGATCATATCAAACAGCAGCAGCAAGAAAACCAAATACTTGAGAAAGAAATCAAACAAGCAGACGCGATTTTAGAGAATAAGAATGCTGACATACAAACCATAAGCGAATACACTCAGCTAAAGGAAGAACTAAGCAAACATGGAGTGTCGATAGAGGATTGTAATAGACTCTTAGCGATTTTGAAAAGCATCAGGAGTATGAAATATGATCCCAAAAAAATTGTAGCGGAATTCTCGCATCTAAAATCGCGGAGACGACAAGAAAGAATACTTAAGAATAGTTGCCAAATACTCGAAAGTCGCATAACGGAGTATAGACTAGTAGTACCACTCTTACAACAAATTCGGTCTATGGGAATTGGAATAGACAAATTATTACCATTCAGTTTTGCTGTAACCGAAAAAGCACAGACAAGTAATCTGTCAATTTCGGCCGCTGCGTATCATGTGATCGAAGACATACAAAATTACAACAAAATCGGCGGGCTAAAAAAAGAAATATCCAGACTAGCCGCGCAAATATATGCAATGAATGAAATGTCCGCAGCAAGAAATAAAACGATAACGGCTCTGCTTAAGCTTCAGGCCTTTGGAATAACAGATGGTGAAATATTAAATGTGTATGAATATTTGAAGAGGGCACGCTTAGAAAATGCCGCAAAAATCCAGCGATAATGTGACTTCAATAGCGCTAAGTGTAGGAAATCCAACACCGCTTGTTTAACTATTCTATTGATCCTTCAGGAAAACGATCGCTTTTGCGGCGTGACCGATTGATAAATTATTCTTTTCATGATTTATGCGTGGTGTGTTATGGAGGATCGATGGTAAATTCTAATTCAGTCATTAATTGATTTACTGAAATGAAACAGCAACATTCAGCAATTGCTATTGTAAATCCACATGATTAGCGTCGTACGACCAACTTTTTGGTTATCGTTTGATTGATAGGACATTCAAGACTACAACAAATTGAAGGGCAATGGACAAGCGTATGGTGAATGACAGCGTTGGCAACGTTTCCCAAAAAATATTCTTCCATTGCAGACATACCCACGATATTGTTTTACTTGGCATAATAAATTATTGCTTTTTCGACTGTATCAGATTCTTCGATGACTTCTTTTTTTATATTTAGTCCTGAACTGTTACTTGACCAAAGCCGCTGCTAGAGCGATTGCGCTCACTGAAGACGTCAAAGCTATGAACATAATTAGCAGCAAATTCGCATGATTCACAATAACTGCTTTTGACGGCAGTATATTTGAGCTCCTTCACAACCAAAGCTATGATAACAACAGATCACTCCCAGTTTTACTTCCGATATGTAGGCACTCGTTAGAGGACCCCTAAGAAACATCATTCTTGACTAACTAGATGCTTTACCATATACTGAGCTCCAACCAGTCATGTGGGTACATTCAAATATTGCTCCAGAATAGCCACCGACTTCTCTGATTATTCCCTTTTGTGCTAATTCAAGTACTTTAGCTGTGCAAACTGCACGTTTTGTATCAGAACTAGACACACTACTACTCAATAGAGCAAACACGCCAAACACTACAATAATTGTTAAGACAATTCCTCCAATAACAATTATAGATTTGGTTTTCCCACTACTCCTTGAAACTGATTTTCGGAGTTCAAGTGATTCTAATGCCATTGATATATTTCACCTCCTTTGTCTAACGATATAACCATGAATCATCTATTCGTTTGTTTATAGATATACTGTTGTAAGATGTTGACGTTATCTATCATATGCAATCGATATAAATAATAATCCAAAAGTGGGTAATGCCACGCCTTAATTTCTTAAGCTGTCGGCTGAGGACGCCCATGACTTCTATTAGTTAACAGGAAGTCTTTAGCATCGTGAATTTTTTTGCGTCGATTTTCAATCATAGCAACCAACAGGCTCTCATCTAGGTTTTCGCTTGTTACGTCTTGATTATTCCCAGGGTGCAGCGATCAAAAAAAATATGAAGCCTTTTCTGACGTATTCGGTACTTGAACGTCTTGTTGGTGCTGAAACTATTAGCTCATTGTTGTAGGCTCTTTCCTTTTCAGCGGGGATGTAGTTGATGTTGTGCTGAGGACTAATCAATATCTCTTCGATTTGGCTGTTGTTTATCAAAGTGTCAATGATTTTACTACGTTTTGCAGCGGGAAATTCAGGTGATTCGATAGAGTCAATTGCCTTAAGTTTCGAAGCGTACTGAACAGCCTTTCCGATTAATTCTTGAGCTTCATAAACTATTTTACCGAATGAAGTAAGAAAATATTTGCAGGCCTTTCTTGTGATGAGACCCTTATTTATCAACTCAGGCATTCTTGAATAATACTGCTTTCTTGTGAGTCCTAATTTACTTATTAGAATGCTACTATCTCCACTTACTAGAGCAATGGTATTAAAAAGAACGAGAGATTTGTCATCGGACATTGCGTTTAGACAGTCTGAAACAGAAACCATTTCTTCATAACACCAATATGCAGCATTTTTAGGCTATGTCATTATAATGACTTACGTAACACTATTACGTTGTCAGCAATTGGAACCTCTACTAGTAGCGTCCGGAAATAAAACGGACACGCAGGTTCACCATATTATTATGACTTACAATCAGCACCAATTCTACGTGTGACTTCGGTACTCTGATTAACTGCTTCTTCAGTAGCTAGTTAAAGTGGTAGTCCAAAAAAAGAAAAAATCTGGTGCGGCGCTTAATCAAGCAGGCTGACGAGTGCATGGGAATACCCCAGGTTGTGGGGGAGTCACACGTGTTAAGTGAACTCCATTATTGGTCATACAATCACCGACGTTGTTACCACCGGAAATTGCTGAATTTGCCACAAAACAATTGATGTCCTAATGCCGGAATCATTAACAGTACAGTGGACGTTATGATTTCCATTGGTTCCAGGAGTGGTAAGAAACATTGTAGTATATTCTCAATATAATTGAGCTGAGTAAAACATTCTTCTATAGTGCCTTCTTGTTAGCACATTCACATTTGGTTTCGTCATACGGCTTATACACTCATATTGTTAGGCCGTTACTTTCCCTATTTCTTCAGGATTTTCATTCGTTTGTTTTGGTTTCCTTCCGTTCTGTTTTCCTTTGTACCAGCTTAGTCCAAATATACCCAGCATTCCCGCCAACAATGCAAGACTGGCGAAACAGAGCCCTATCATCAGTTGTATAGATGACTCGAGCCTTTTTTACTTTACGCTGGTTAGCCATCAAGGCAACTGTGATTATGAATCTAGACGACCTCAACCACAACCACAAGCCCTAATATTGCTGATATTCTGTATACATGATCACGAGCGCCCGCAGAGTATGGATACTTCGTTTTATTCAAAACTGTACGTTCGAGCTTTATTTACAGGCGCTCATAACATCCTTAAGTCTACCCAATTTGCCCTCACACTTTGCTTTTATTTTTTCAGTGTTACCGTTAGAAAAAAATTAAACAGGAACTATCTATCGAATTCCTATAGACTCCCTACGAGTATGTACAATCAACGATATGCGATATACGATTGAAAAGAAGAATTTGTTATAAACAACTCTTATTATTTATCATACACATTACTCACTAAAGTAGAAGAACACCATCGTCCATAAAAATAGTATGTGTGTGATAGTTGTTAGTCCCGCAGTTCGGGTAAGAGAAACGGAGGAGGTTCAGAATTGACTAAACTCGAGAAAGTTGAATTATCAAAGGATTCGTACGAACTGCAGGCGTTAATGCTACAGCATGATAAAATGGAAGCATCATATCGAGAAATTTTTCCTAAAGTCTGTTGTAATCTTATACATGATCTACTCTTACGTCTGAAGAAAAATCCCGAGAATCCACCAATGTATACAGTTGAAGTATTTACAAAAGAAGGAACTGATTCCGAAGCGTGTAGAGACCACATATTGGCTACCACGGGTACGATACCTGGAATCTACGATCACGGTACTCACTACGTCACACACTTGAGATTGACACTTGAAATTCTCAAAAAGCTGAATGATTTTGAATACGTTAAAGAAATTATGGGTGATTATACAGACACTGAAGCTTCCTTGGGTCCTATACATAACATTGGGGAAGCTCATCTTGTCATCCGTACTCGGGAGCAAGAACCACAAAGGATTCCAGCTGTAAAGAGAAGTATACCCAGCAGCGGCACCAAGACTAAGAGAATTGTAATTTACACAATAATCGGTGTTGTAGGAGCGATTGCATTAGCCGGTTTTATTCTAAGTGGGGGATTGGCACCAAATGTTAATAAAAGTACACCACTTGAATCCTTAAACTTGGGGATCATAAGTGGACATGTTACTGGACCATTAGGACTTCCTGCCGTAGGGGCGTCAGTACTAGCTCATAAGGTCCAAGGATTGCCGGGCACCGATCAAGCATTCCCCGATTATACGACAAATTCCATTGTCTCGGTCGATGGCAACTATGTGTTCAATTTACCCCCTGGAGTTTATAGAATCACAGTAGCATTTCCTGATGGAACAAATCACGTAGTCGGTGCTTATGCAGTATGGCCCGGATCAGCTCATGCACTTGACTTTGAATACTGAAACCAATTACAAATCAAGTAATTTGCTTTCATGGTCCTTGGTATAAATGCGACATAATCAGTTGTGATTTTCATTCGACCTTAGAAGAAAACAAAGTATTAGATGATTCTACAGTATTCAGAGACTTGTTTATGCATTCTCAAATCCTATAAGCATGACTGGGATTGTTGTAAATACTATTGATATGCCTAGTTCTGTACTGCTCATGTTGATTGCTACTACTATTGGATTGTCCTTGCTTATGACGAATAACTTTGTTAGTTCCTCAATGGCCGCAAGCAAAGGGAACGGCGGTGCAGGAGCAGGACCAGTAGTCCAAGAACAAGTAAATACTGGCAACCCCGCTCTGGACAAAGCAATTAACAAATTCTACAGCTGTATTTCAAAAACACATCAGGATCCGCCATCCATACAAATAGTAGACGATTGCTATTATCAAAATTCAATCGGTGGAACTAGCGGCCCCGGCACCAAAACTTACAATATCAATAACATTGAAACACATTCGACACCTACCAGCAGTTCAAGGATTCCTAGCCCCCCTCCTGGTGTATTAGTAGAAGTTCCTTGATTTCCATATCACCACTATAGAGTATTTAAAAATGTGGTAAAGACGCTCGATGCACTTTAGTGACTATGCGTGTTTGTGTTCAACCGACTGGGGTGGCCATAGCAATTTTCTATTATTAATTAAATTATGGCATACGGAATATAGACTACTGTTTGTACTCTCGTCTTCCAAACTTTTCTTAAAACGTAAAATACCCCGTCCACCCCGGCCAGAGTATTTCTCTCAGCAATTGCTATTGTATTGGATAAATGTCAACTAGACCACATCCTTTAGTCTAGAATTGCTTAAACCACATTCTTTGCACTTGTAAATAGTCGTCTTTTCCAATTGCTTGTCCTCGAGCATTTCTCCCCCGCAGCAGGCGCACTTCATTTTGTGATGAAAGGCTAGGTGTTTTGAAATATTAAAGTGGTTCGGGCCTCTGGGTTGGTAGCGGAGTACCAGTCCATCACAATATGATACCTTTGGTGCATAACATATTGTGTGTCCTTGCCTGCGCCAATTCTATCAACTTTAAGTATGCTTTTGCTTCAGCCAAGTATGTATCGATTTGAACCGAGTTTCTTTTGCTTACTGTAAAGAATTTCTCTGACTGCTCTGGATCGTTCGGATCAGTAACCGTGTATTGATACCGTATGCCCTTTTTGCAATCAAGACCGGTTCCATTTTCTCTGGATCGAAATGCAGTGTTGTCTTCTCTCCTGGCTGTAATTTGACATACTTGCTCTCTTTTTTACGGGACTCTTCATTTCTTCGCAAATTTTCTTTTGCCTTTTCACTTAGCTCTACTGTCATCTCTTTTGATTCACCTCCTTCTTTTGATTTGGCAATTGGTTAGCGTGCGAAACCTCTCCACGGGGAGACTTTGGCATGAGGCCATGTTCATGAGCCATACATCTCCCAATTCTTTCCTTTTAGCTGAAGGCCAAGTTTTTCCAAGTACTTCTTACCCGGATAGGATAATTTCCCAAGATGCTTCAAGACAATATGGCTTTCGTATTCGTTTTTGTTGTTGGTTTCATAATCACAATAATAGCATGAATATAGGAAATTGTTCGATTTGCGGTCATCGAATAATTTTTCGCATTTATTTGTAGAACATTCAATAAATTGTGTAATTTCGGCCGCTTTTACTTGTAATTCGCTAGCGATTTTGTCATTTTGAGAATATTCGTCGGAGACACCCTCTTTTCTATCCTTCCCATTTTGAGCCAACCCTAATAAGGGCATAGCAAAATAAAGCAATGCCATAATCGCTTTATTTTGGCGTGCCGATATTTCATTCATATATCTGCGTGTACATTCTGGACCATTCCTTTTTCAGACCGCCAACTTCATCATAAGCTTCAATGTCTCCCGAAAAGCAGTAGTCGAAACCGGTAAATTATGCATATCAACTGCCTTGGACACCGCAACACGAAACACGAGCAATTCTTCGAAACCGATTCCGAAGGAAATGATTTGTTCAGCTAATGGTAATACTTTTTGGTATTTTGCAGCTCGCTTTTCGAGCAGTCTACAATTATTTCTGAGTTCCTTCTCCCGTTTTTAACGATTTGAGACTTGTTCTCTTCCTGTTTCATACCGGAAGCAAAAATCACGTACGAATGCAGAGCAACGGCGGCGCTGGTATTAACACTTGTAACATTTTCCGAATTCGTCGATTTACCCGCGAGTTATCAAGCCGTACCGCAAATCAGTCCATCGACCCTAGTCGAGCCTATCAATAGTACTCTGTCTTTTTAACGAGCTATACCACGTATCGTAAGGTATGTTGTTATCAATAGTAACTATTTGCAAAGACTATGGTTAGACAACTGAACGAAAAATCGAACGTCTTCTTCATCGTCCTGTTGAATCGAAAAAATAATGGAGAAATGGATTTATTTCTTTCTTTTTAATTGGGTCCTTTTGCCTTATCAGCGGTGAATATCAGCTGAGTTAGTGGCATTGTTTACACATAAAGCCGAGCTTGTACACCCATTAAATTGGCCAACTTGTTGATCAACTTTTATGCTGTTGCTGTTGTTGTTATTGTGATGGTGGTGATGTCCGTAGGCCAATGCTTGTTGTGGTATTGCGAAAGCTACGCCGGTCATTGCTACTGCTGCTACGATTGCTGCAAGTGCTAAAGTTGTGTTCTTGTGATTCATTCGTTCTCAGAGACTAGTTCCATTATAGTATATTTGAACTGCTTTACAACAACTGCTAACATTATAGGAGAAATTGTCGATATATTCAAACCTTGAAATAATCATTAGAAAGATTAAAGTTAGAACGTTGCTTGATATATTAAAGAGAATAATACTATTAGCAATGCAGATATTCTTTGTCTGTTATGGATAACGTAAAGTGTTAGCAATCGTATTTATTCCGCAATTGCATAATAATAATAATTCAAGTGTAGATTTGGCTTAAAGAACGGAGAGGATAAGGAATAGTTTGCTATTATGTGGTTCATAATTCTCATATTCCCTAGTCTCTCTCATTTAAGCCGTCTACGCTCTTTTAAATTTAAGCAATAATAATGCGTACATTCGCAGCTGGTAACTATAACCAAACCAAGAAATCCGTTCTAAAGACAATAGTTCAACTCTTGCTGCTATCAATACGCTTACTTTTGAAATATCAAATCCAGCGGGGCTTAAAGCCCTACTAACTTTCATTCCAGCGTAGCCACAAGTTCTCCTGTTCTATTCTGTCAAAACCCCCTGCCATTGAGAGTACCATCAAATACACTGTTTGTCTCCAAATGATTATGTAATTGCAATATCTGCTCTTCCGTTATTCCAAAACTTTGTAATTTAAGCAACGCCATTATTGCCTTATTTTGGCGCGAGGAAATTTCACGCAGCATAAATAATTGCCAGCTTAATGTCGACAATTCCCTCCTGAAGCCGCCTACTCTGCGAGCGTCTTCGATTTCTTTGATTACCCTAAATGCAAAATCCGAAATTGGTAAATTATAATATTGCGCGGTTTCATTTACTAGAATGCTAAACGGTAACAGCTTGTCACTTGTGATTCCCGTTGATAACATTTGTTTTGCTAAGGGTATTACGCTTTCATATTTTTGCGCGCGTTTTTCCAGCATTTTGCAATTATTCTTTACTTCTTTTTCTCTCCGTCTTAGTGATTTTATATTAGAGAACTCGGCTACAATTTTCTTCGGATCGTGGCCTATTTGCCTAATCGTTTGTAGAATTGACAAAAGTCTGGAGGTGTCTTCCGTGGATAAACGATGTTTGCTCAGTTCCTCTCTTAATCGGGTGAATTCGTTTATCGTTTCAATATCCACATTTTTACTTTGTAATATCGCACCTGCCTGTTTAATTTCTTCATCAAGTCTTTGCTTTTCTTGCTGCTGTTGTTTAATATGCTCGGCCAATGCATTAATGGGAATCGATTCAGATGTTGATAATTGCGC
>QHBN01000213.1 GCA_003176995.1 Candidatus Nitrosopolaris wilkensis | reverse complement strand
AATTGTAGCAGGAATAATCACATTTGTTGTCATTATCGTTTTCATGTTTGAATCAGTAGTTGTTGTAGAAGCAGGACATAGAGGAGTTGTTCTATATGTGGGTGCAGTTGAAAACCGTGTATTAGGAGAGGGAATACACTTTATCATTCCTTTTGCAGAGCAGGTAGTCCAGATGGAAGTACGTACTCTCAAATTTGAAGCTAATGCATCTGCCGCTTCTAATGACTTACAAGAGGTACAGACTACAATAGCATTGAACTATCATATTAGTCCAAGTCAGGCGAACATTATTTATCAACAGCTTGGAGTAGACTATGCAGACAGGATAATCGCACCAACTATACAGGAATCAGTTAAAGCAAGTGTTGCGAAATTCAATGCTGAAGAGCTAATAACAAAAAGAGCTACTGCAAAAGCTGTGATAGCCGAGAGTATTGCCAATACACTATCAGCAAGGAATATAGTTGTCGAGACAGTATTCATAACTGACTTTAAATTCTCACAATCATTTGCTGCTCAAGTAGAATCAAAAGTAGTAGCTTTCCAAAAGTTTCTAACAGAACAAAATAATCTACTAGCTATACAAGTAGTTGCAAACCAAACAGTTGTTCAAGCTCAAGCAACAGCAAGAGCAAATGTAGCCAAAGCCAACGGTGAATCTCAGGCAATCAGGATCATTACTGTACAGTTAAAACAAAGTCCAGAGTATCTTCAGTGGCTATCAATTAACAGGTGGAATGGACAAATGCCTTATGCCCTTGGAAGTGGTGCAGTTCCTTTTTTCCAACTACCTCTAAGGCCGCCATCGCAAAATCAAAACCAAACGCAATTGAGATAACCTAACTGGTAACAGCCCAAATAGGAATTAATGATAGACCACGGTATATCTGTCCATCAGTCGAAAGCGCCGCCCAAGCTCAAGCTTCATGCAAATGATCAATAATTCCATTCCCTATGGTTTTTAGAAATCTATGTGAGAGGCTGTATTCCAAAATTATTTTTGGTAAAAGCCATTATGAAGGTGGTAAGAAATATTGTAGAAGGTGTGACAGCAGAAAAATGAGAAGACTGACTTTAAGAAACCTTCATAGAATTTAGCATTTGTTCTACAATTGGTATGTATTTATCGAAAATGTCAGCTGAGCCTGTACTTCTTGTTTACCAGTTTGAAAATCTATATCCATTTCTTCTTCGGTGCATCCATCTTTTGTAGTAGTATATATGTCATACTACAGGCCATATTACCATCGATAACATATTTTGCGCATTCTGTAGCATGTACCAATGTCGCACCAGGTGTCTGTGCCAGAAGATCCACATTGTCTTGTATTATAACTTATTCATAGTCGCTTCCTGATATCATCGTGTGTCTGTCGCTTGCGCCTACACTTAATTCGAGGTCATCTGTATTATTGGAATCAAACAATATTACGACAGAGTCTTGTTTAATCTGTGGGGAACCTATTGTCCATTATAATACTTGTCCACGATATCAGTGGAACAGCTTATCAGAAAATTCAAAATTATCATGTAATAGTCTCCTAAGAAATAACGACAATCTATCAAACCCTGTTTTCTGGCTCATCAAAATTGCATCCTCTGTTTTTAAAAATCAATCCTAGTGTATGCACAGATGGTAGTGGAAAAAAGAATAAGTCGAAATAGGACAAAAGCATTTACCGATAACATAAACTTCAAAGATGCTGGTACGAGTCTGTGTATACTGGATATTGTTTGGCAAGTAGATTTGCATAAAATTGACTACTAATATAGTATTTTTATAATTTGTGAACTGAACGTTCTATAAGGTAGAACTTCCGCTATCCTCATATAATATGAAGCAGACAGAGACTCATCTTCAACATGTAAATCAAAATATACATGCAAAAACACCAAACGGCTGTGAAGAATGCTTACAAACTGGTTCTGAGTGGGTACATTTGCGTCTATGTTTGAGCTGTGGTCACGTAGGTTGTTGTGATAATTCTCCTAATAAGCACGCAACAAAACATTTCAAAACTACTGAACACCCCATCATAAAATCTTTTGAGCCAGGTGAAAATTGGGAATGGTGTTATGTGGATAAGACATTCGTAGCTTAGTACAACTACTCGATATTAACTAATTCATTTTTGTGTATCTAATCCTTCTTTTGTATTGCACCTAACTTATTTGCTATGCAAAATATGGACTATGTGGTGATCCATCATTTTGTTAGCTAGAGAAGATAATGGTTGTTTGATATGATAAATGCGGGCTCTCACTTTGTAATTTTTGCTCTTAACAATTCATACGCCCTGGCCGCATCTTTATCATCTAAAATAAGCACAATCTCATTGGGGGTAAAGAATGCATCTTGAACATGAATACGGCTATTGTAAATCATGTTTGATACTGATGATATAAAATTATAATATGTATTATTATTAATTTCATTCAGGATAGACGGGATCGTAATAGTAATCTTTGATAAACCACCTTTTATTCTACCATCAAATTTTTTAGAAGCGGTAGCAACAATATTTCGGACTTCTTTATCGTCATCCACCAGTAATCGAATTTGTTTATCTGTTTGGAATAGATTGTAACTATAATTGATTTCTCTCTCAAGTAGTTGATCAAATATATATGAAAGTTGGTCAAATTTGGATTCGTTAAAATCAATATCGATAATATTACCGGTTAATGACATTCTAGCTCCCTCAATGATAGGATGAGCATTCGTGACTGTGTGATTGTTTTGTATTCCTTCGTCATTCTGTAAGTTATCAACGAGCCTTTTGATCGCTACGACTATCGTGCCGACGTTGACCTTCGAAGCGGTAATCTTTTCAATATCAGGCTTTATTTTTTGTGCCAAAGCAGTATAATTAGCAATTCCTGATAGAAGGGCTTGAAGATACAGATTATTAGATGACAGTATTTCCTTTATTGCCTGTGGAACGGACGTCGTTGTAGGAAACATGGATGTTACAATAGCTGTCGCGTTGTATTAAAATGTTTTAGATGTAGAATAACTATATATATAGTAATATATATTACATAATGTTAGGTGACAACATAACACAATGTCAAGAGATTGGAGAAACCAATGGCTTGGTCAGAGTCTATTAGAGGATATAGATAGAGAATTTGAAGAAGCTGAGGACATGCTGAGTAGAATGTTTAAGACTGTTCGGGATACCGGACCTAGTACTACCGCTAGTGTAGCGAACTCTCCGTATTACTACGGATACGAGATAACCATAAGATCTGATGGTAAACCAAAAATAAGAGAATTTGGGAACGTCAAGTCTACAGCTGGAGGGCTTGTAGAGCAGAGTGCTGTAAGACAACCGCTTGCGGATACTGTCCTGGATGAGAAACAAAATACCTTAAGAATTACGGCAGAGATGCCCGGTGTCAATAAGGAAGATATCAAAATCAGCGTAAATGATGGATGTGTTACCATACAAGCAGAGAGAGGAGACAAGAAATACGATGCAAACATACCAGTAAGCGTTAATTTAGAAGAATCCTCCGCAAAAGCGGCATACACAAACGGCATATTAGATCTCAAAATCAAACTGAAAGAAACTTCAAAGGCAAAGGTTAAGCAAATAAAGGTAGAGTAATACAATAATTCAAAAATTCAACCCTTATTTTATTTTGAGTTCGTTGCAGTAAAAAAAGAAGAGGTGAAAAATGAAAGTGGGTGATGACAACATAATTACAACAACGAGAGTCGTACTAAGGAAAGCATAGACAAACCCAAGGTTCGTTAGTAGTGGTGCTGGACAATTTGCAGTTATCTGCAGGGGATATCGTTGAAATCATTTGCTTTGATTAGATTCTCTTTATTTTGCACACAATTTTTGAATTCATTTCTTCTGTTTTTTATGGCGAGGTGTTCCCATTATGCTCAGACTTTTTTCATGATTTCTTTTTCTGTCTCTCCTTGGATAACGTACTCAAAGTCAGACCCAACGTGTCAATATATTGATTGCTTCCTAGTTTAGTATCAAATTAGCAGATATTATATTTGTAAACGAATGATTTCAGACGAAACTTTTATCCCGGCTGTTTTTGTCAGGCGGGCAACACACAAGCAGTAAAATCTGGTTACTAATCTGTCATTATCACACACAATACTTCAATTTTTGCTCAGAAACCAGTCAAGTGAATCGCTAACAGGATATGACTCAACCAGCACAAGTTGAGACAGGAAGACGATCCGACCCATGTGCGCTTGATAGGTGAGTTTACCACGAGGATGAATACAGGAAGGAGAGTTTGAACCTCTTGTCTAATGTCTTATATCTTCCCTCTTCCCTATTGCCGAACTTCTGCAGATCTAAGCCATTATTTCCTTTTATTGAACTTACGGTAATGCGCTATTACATTGTTGCAATAAATTCTATTCTCCTGAAACCAGACCAATTACAGATACAATCTGTACCATCATTACTTACAAATTATTACATTAATACAGTATTACACAAGATTGAAGCTGCTGTGCTCAGCGTGAACTAATTTGTTACCCCCACATGTTCATTATTTTTTGAGCTAACATTAGAAGGTGGGAACTATTAACCTCCTATTCCCTCTACGATGATGTTTTTCGATCAACTTCATAAAATTGCAATTGATCATGCTCATAATCATATTCAAAGCATTTATTTTTGAATTTTTAAATAAGATTGCATATCATTTGAATCAAAATATCATCATCAACAGTTGACATGGTCTAAATGTGGTGGTTGTGAACTAGTGCCTGAATCTACAAGCTTCCATTGATTTGCTGCTAACACAGCATTAATATCACATTTAGATATCGCTCCTGTTTGATAGTTAACAGCTGGAGCCATTATATCTCCAACAAAATTAGCATGTCCTAGTCCGAGAGCATGTCCTATTTCATGCAAAGCTACCTGTTTAAGCTGAGTTGTATCAAGAGGAGAACCAAACCCTGTTGTGGCTAGGGTTATCTGGGCATTATCTATAAGGCCACTACTGGCACTTATTATTGTCTCTCCTAATATTTCACTATATGAATGTCCACTACTACGGATAGAACCTATGCCACTACCATGTTTAGCAGTACTGCCACCACCACCATTCTGAAAATTCACTACCATGTCTGCATTGCTTTTGTCTGGAACTTGAGTAAATTGTAGTCCATTGACATTTGAAGTCCATTCATTCATAGCTTCCACCACTGCTTGACGAGAGGATGTATCACCACCAATTATGTTGTATGTTAACTGTCCACCAGCAAATTTATTATCCCAACCACAGCAGACAGCTACTGAAGGCGATGTTGAGAAAAAATTGTTGTTATTGCTATGTTTAAAATGAGTATGATGTCCAGAGGACGCCTCCACATGTTGAAGTGTAATAAGCGTGTATGAGCTCATAGAAGATAGGATTAAAGCTACTACGAGTAGACTTGGGATTATTGCAAGTTTGTATAGCAGCAGCATCATATAATATTCATAGGCTAATCCATTTTATATATTTTCTCTAGTCTCTTAGTTGAAAGTACTATACTTAGCTAACCGTACTACCAAAAACAAGCAATAATTAGCCTACCAACTAAAAAAGTTAATCAGACTTTAAATTCATAAACCAATATGAGCTATTAATTGTTGGGATATCACCAAAATAGTTGTATAACAAAGCAAGGTCACTAAACTGAAAGCTATTCCGTCTCCGGACTTCGAAGAAAGATTGCAGTATGATGGTTTTGCAAAAGTTCCGCTATCCATTTTCAACGTTTTCTTGGTTCAATTTCTTCAACTGAATAACTACAGAGTAAAGAACCACCAAAGCTACCAAAAGTAGAATGATAAGAACGTTCGACATCTAATTCATCTATGATCTGCTCTTCTTTCTTTACTTCAGGGCCGTCTCTTGATACCATCCGAAAACTAGAAGGTTGTTTTAAATCGACCAAAATGCCTTTTACAAATTTGTCGTATCCTTTCACTTATCCTTCCGGTAGTCCCAGGGTCTGGAATTTGACAAATATGCAGTAAATTCGTTTTCTTATAGCCCTTTAACGTCTATACCGCTATTTGTCATTTCATTTTCGATAAGCGATATATCCATATCCTCATGTGTAGTATAGATCCAATGCTGTCCTTTCAATAGTCCATTTTCTATAAAACGAAATTGAATCATTCTTCCAGAATCAGGTTCCTCATAAAAAAGTACAATATGCTTGTAATCATCAATGGTGTCTAGAAAGTTTAAGGGATTATGATTTACTATCGTTACTACTATTGACTTCTGGCTGGTCTTTCATATCTTATCTTCAATATTTGCTGCTCCAAACATTACGAATGATTCGTCAAGAATCACATAGTCATGAGCCGCAATCATCGTTTCGATGTTTTGTGACGACATAATCTGGCACTTTACCGTTAAGAATAGGGAGCATAATACATCTATGTATGGATTGGCCTGAATTAACAAGAACGCTCCTCCCACCGATTAATGGTCGTAAATGGAGTTAATATTTACAATGAGCGGAAAAATAAAGCATTAACCACGGTGATTAACTTAAAGTTATGGAGTAGCAGAAAACGATATATTAAAAGTGTGCAAATTCTCGGACAAGATTAGCCTTTACAGACCTTAAGCTTAATACAAAGAAAAAAAATACTGGAGAGTTTTGGTATTGTGATCTAAGATAAGTAGGGTCTTACTATCCAGTTGAACTGCTTGAGCTTCCTGAATGATTGTGTGAGTGACTGCTATGATGATGGGATGGACTGCTGGAGGAGCTGGAGCTGCTACTGCGACTGCTACTGGTACTATTACTACCACTAGTCGAGTTCGTAATACTGTTCGGTGATTTGCTTGTCTTAGCATGGCTGTGATGAGATGTGCTGGTCTTGGAAGCCGCTAAAGTAGTTGACGTTAGGAGCGTCGATGTTATCATGGCGATTGCCAAAACGGCAACGACAGACAATGTTTTTGCGGTTATTTGCATTCTAGCGTCTTACTCGAGACATGCTTTATACGAAGTTAGTGTAATTTCATTATAATTAAGTTTATAGCAATTTTATCTTATTTTTGATGAATGGCAACGTCCACCCAAAACTCGTAGTTGCTGAGGTTGCTTTTTATGGTACGTTCGTCGAATGTATCATAGTACGTTCGTCGAATGTATCATACGTATTTTATAATAATAAAAATCACGCAAAGAGTTGGGGGAGATCCGTAAATAATGTCATTCAAGCAACGACTATTGCAGAGGGCAAAAAGATAAAATACAATGATCATAAGTAATCATAATCATCCAGAATAAGGCGAGTGTTATTAGAACACAAATGAAATGCATGATATCGCATTTGGTACACTTGACTAACTATCGTACTATTCTAAAAGGAAACATTTTGTAATTCTTTTAATATCTCTTAGAGAAGTGTACCTGATACTCTCACGCATTTTAGTTGGATTAAAATTTAGATACTTCATCTATATTCATGTATTTATTTTAGTTACAGTTATAATAAAATTGGAGAATCATTCTGAAATGCAAATAATATCAAGTTAAGATGAATTTATTTGTAATCCCTGTCTATGTAACCATTATACGTCTGTAGTAATTATATAAATTGAGGTACTTTTGAGAAGGCCAATTCGAAGGACTTTAGGTGGTCCTTTCAGTGTCCTTACAATTGCAATCATGCTAATCATTGGTAGTAGTGCTTTTCCAAATATGGCCCTAAGTAAATCATCTTCACATATCTCATCCAATATCGGTGGTGCCGCAACAAGTACTAGCAACAGTGGTGTGTCAAATTTAAATGGATTCCATAATCAATCCTCTTCTACTTCTCATCTTTATCTCGCACCCCCACCACCGGGCT
>QHBN01000212.1 GCA_003176995.1 Candidatus Nitrosopolaris wilkensis | reverse complement strand
CAAACACCGCCGATACTCACAACGGATTTTCTATATTTAAGACTCATTGGGGATAGAAGTATTCAAGAAAAGGATTTTGGTCGAATACAAATTGATAGAGTGATTGAAATGCAAAAGTGGGCAGACAATATTAAAAAAGTTCAAGAGGACGAAGAACGTATCAAACTAGCAATCATTACAGCGACAATCACTATGCTGGGTTTGGGCCCGGTACCGCGAATATATTTCGGAACATGTTAGGATTACCAGAAGCCAAGTGGCAAGAAACGGAAGGGGAACACGAGCAACAACAACAATACCCCGCTCATGACTTAAAACAACGTACGCTTTCTGATTTCTTGAGTTAATACCCTCGAATCCACGATTTCAGCCGATATACTTTTGCGCACGTTCCAATGCTCTTCTTTCCTCTGTGGATAACGACACCCCAATCATCTCCTTAAACTGCATTGCGTTAATCACAGCCTTTCCACCATGATGATTGTTAAAGTGTATTCGAAGAATTTTCGTCTGCTTTCTTATTTGATATACTTTCTTCACCCATGGCTCCAATTCTTGTTCTGAATACAGATAATTATACCAATAATGGCCCTTAGTATTTCTTCCATGAAACATAATTAATGAGTGATTAGCTGTAACGATTACGTCTGATAAAAATTGGAGATTCTCTTGTGCCGGAGAGTCAGTCATTACGGCCGCGATATTGTAGTGCCTAAGCATCTCCCAGGGTCCTTCAGTTTCCCAAGAAGGATGTCTGAATTCGACAGCATAATCGAATCCCTCAGAAGTAGGTAATTTATCCAGAAACTGCTCGATATTCTTAAATTCATTAACAGTAAAGCTCGGAGGAAGATGGAATAGTATTGCGCCCAACTTTTTTGCCATTATCAAAGGGGATATTTTATCCAGAAACTCTTGGAAAGACGTGATAGCCCCTTTATTGACATCGAGTCTTTTTTACATGAGTAATAGTTTCTGGCACCTTAATAGAAAACTGAAATTTTTCTGGAGTTGCTCTGGCCATTCCAATAAACGTGCCTTTTGTCATTTGTGAATAGAATTTCTCGTAGAAAGACGAGTCCATCTCTGCAGTGTCGAAAAACTGGGAATAATATCGGAGTCTTTTGGTTTCCTTGTCTGGATAAAATACCCCAGTCCATCCACCCTTATCTGCCGTATCAGGATAATTCCAACCTGAACAGCCTAAGAGGACTTCGCCCATCTACAGGTCACCCGTTACAACACACGGCCAAAGGACACATCAAAGAGTCTGAGAACCTAAATTTCAAAATGGGACACGTCGGAAGCATCAACTATTCTACCGATATATCTGCCTCCTTCTTTGTCATCAATTATCCTGTATTTGCCTCCACGTATGTCTAGGATTTTTACTTTAGCGGAATTGAAATCATCAATATAATATCGACACCAGATTGTCTTGCTATAATCATCCTTCGCCATTTAACTACTTACCAGTCTATCTAGGAATTCAATACGACATCCTTATTTTTATATAAATCTATTACGAACAGGAACAGAGACGAGGCCGGCATTTCAAGGATTATTTCCTTGAATGTACAGCAAAAAAACTCGATCATCAGTCCTTGTTCTACAAAAGTTGTTCATGTCTTAGTTCGGCCGCTGGGACCTGTTCGCAGGTGTGTCGATATACATGATTGCGAATCCAGAACAGAATGCCGCCGTCTCTATACAACATGTCTTATATTTCATGCCAAAGTATCACCCTTGATAAAAATATGTTAAGGGAACAAATTTCGGAACGTATTTTCGTCCTGGTTTAGCCGAAATCTCAACATTTTAATGCTAAGACATGTTCCTCGACATTCTCGCATTAGAAATACGGTTTTACCAGGGCCAGTCTAGGAGAAATTTTGTAATTAGCTCATAGGCTTCGTCTTAGTCTTCTGTAAGCTAGCCTTTAATGCTGCCACAAGGTCCTTGGTCTCCTCTTTCACTTTTTGTGGTTCTGCGACTATCGTTTTGCCCTTGACTTTTGAGTCTATCAGCTTTTCTAGTTCTTTAGCATAGGCATCTGAATACTGGCTTAGATCAAAGTGCTCACTTGATAGATTTTCAACCAGCAATTTTCCCAATGATAATTCCTTATTATCCACGTTAGCACGCTGTAGTTCTTTCAATTCACTAATTTCATCGACTGGTCTTATTTCATCTATATAATGAAGGAGGTGCATTACTATTGCTCTCTGATAGGGCCGAAGAGCGACAATGTGCTCTTTGTCCTTAAACACTACTTTTCCCACTGCTATTTTTTTGGTTTCGCTTAGTACTTTTACAAGAAGTGAATATGCCTTATCGTTTTTGTTCTTATTGTCCGGAGCTACATAGTAGCTCTTTTCGATCATAATCGGGTCAAGCTCCTTTTCGTCCACAAATTCTTTAATGTCTATCGTGTTAGTTGTTTTGAGCTTAATTTTGTCTAAGTCTCCCTTTTCAAGTACGATATACTGATCCTTTGTAACCTCGTAACCCTTTTTTATCTCAGAATACGGCACTTCTTGCTCCTCAACCGGGCACCATTTCTTATAACGAATCCTATGACCATTCGCGCATAATTGGTTAAAGGAAAATTCTTTGCCTTCTGTGGCTAGATACACTCCTACGGGTATGTTGACTAACCCAAAGCTTATGCTTCCTTTCCAAGTCTTTGAAGCCAAATATTTGATCCAGCTAATAGATGAGCTTTCGTTTTTATATCAGCTATAGAATGAAAGCTAGAAGCTTTAGCTATGGAGCTTGTTCTGTAACAACATTCTACGATTCTACCAGGTTACAGCAATCCCATTAAAGACGACAAATTCGCCCTGTCCAGGCACGCTCGTCATGGTAAGTAGGATCCCGCTGTGATTGATCATTTCTCAGACTGATTATGACGAAGAGTAATTAGCATGACCTAAAAAGCATGAAGGCTTGACGGAAGAAGAATCCTCATAATCCATACTAACAACCACCGGATTTATTTGGCGCGTGCGCTTGGATACAGAATCAGAGTGCGAGTCAAGCGATAGGGATTAACAGGAAAATAATGTTAGCGAAGTGTTTTCGGTTTAATATGGGCGTCTTCAGAATGAGGACCATTTCTTGTGAAACTGATGTTTATTAGAATACCTATCGAGGGATCAAAGGTTGCTATCGAGCGACTTCATGTCGATCACGAAGCGTTATCGAACGTCACTGTTTACGACCCGCTCATATGCCTCGTTCACTTTCTGAATCGGGATAAGCTCGATGTCGCAAGCGATGTTATGCTTACTGCAAAAGTCAAGCATCTCCTTGGTTTCTCGGATTCCGCCGATCGCGGAGGCTGCAAGACTGTGACGAGCACTTACAAGTGAGAAGGGGGCGATCTGGATTTCCTTTTCTGGAAGCCCAACCACTATCATGGTCCCATCAACATTAAGCAGCTTCATGTACTTGTTCGAATCAAGCTCCACCGAGACGGTGTTGATGATAATATCAAAATATCCTCTGAGCTTCTTTAAAGTCTCCCGATCGGATGTGTCATAGAAATAATCTGCTCCCAATTTCTTCCCTTCTTGTTGCTTTTTAAGCGAGTGGCTGAGCACCGTGACTTCGGCACCAAGTGCATGTGCGATTTTCACTCCGATATGGCCCAGGCCTCCTAGACCGATAATGCCTACCTTCTTTCCGGGACCGGCTTTCCAATGCATGAGTGGCGAATAAAGTGTGATACCTGCACAGAGAAGAGGTGCTGCACGATCCCTAGGAATATTCTCGGGAATTCGAAGTACATAATTTTCATCGACTACGATTTTGTTCGAATAGCCACCCTGCGTCGATGAGTTTCGATCATCTCTTTCGACACTATTATAAGTCCAAGTTGCGCCTTCAACGCAGTACTGCTCAAGGCCTTTCTGGCAATTCCGGCACTTCCTGCAAGAATCAACGAAATTGCCGACAGCCGCCCTATCACCCACCTTGTAACGAGTCACACCTGTCCCGACTTGTGAGACGATTCCTGTTATCTCATGTCCTGGAACCATAGGAAAGGTTGATGCACCCCATCCATTATTCACTTGGTGAATGTCCGAGTGGCAGATACCGCTATACTCGATGTCGATTACTACGTCGTACTCGCGAGGATCACGTCTTTCAAAGGAGTACGGAGTAAGAGGCGCTTTGGCTTGCTGAGCTGCGTATCCAGCGACTTGAATCATCCTCGTCTAATTCTTCTGGCCCGTTTAATAACGTAATCTCCTTGTCCCATTTGCGTCATCTTGTTGTTCGTGTTCCGACCATACATATCGATTCATTATCCATTTTTATCAGACCATCGGCAGTTCCATAATTCCGCGTTGCTTCTTCTGCCACTTGTCTCCAGATGTCTTCTTTTCTTTCTTCAGTCTCTTTAGACAACGCAATACGGGCAGAAGCGCTAGCTGCTTGACAGTAACGACAGTAGTCTTCCCCTGATGCAAATTCAAATGTTACAATTACTGTTTCAACATGCATTTCTCTAAATCCTGCTTTAGCCAGAGAATTTTCAAGCTTATTTGTATCAGCTAGGCTAAACGGGTTTGGAATTTCTGGTGGAGGAGCTGACATTTGTACTTGCTTGCCTATTATTCCGGTAGCCAAGCTGATAATTGGCACTTTAGGCGCAGCAGCCCAAACTGCAGCTGCAAATCGCCCACCAGATTTCAGCGCGTTATGTATTTTACTTATCGTAGCGTCGAGATTTGGCAATAGCATAAGTCCCCAACGACATAGCGCTGCATCAAACGATGAATTGAGTAGGTCTAAATTCTCAGCATCACTTTCTCTAAACTCAATTATGTCTCCGAATCCTAAGGACGTAGCTCTTTGTTTTGCAAGAGCTAACATTTGGGCTGAAATGTCTGTAGCCAAAACATGACCGTTGATTCCAACAACTCTTGCTGCCGTAATAGCTGGCTCTCCTATCCCCGTTGCTACATCTAATACTCGATGTCCTGGCTTAATTTCAGCATGTTCGATTAATCGCGGGAATTGGAGTGATATGAATGACTGATTTGCGAATTCAAAGAATTTAAATGCTCCGACTACACCGATTGCAAAAGCTGTTAAAATCATATCCATCTCCTCAAGAATGGATATCGGACTCGCGCCCCATATTCGTTGTCCCAACTGTAAATCGCATGTCATGGTCGGTTTCTTGAATTCGGTATTCCGTAAGATGGCCCCTATTGAGATTCCACGGTACCTCTGGACCAGAGAAAAATTGATCGACGAATTATTCCTCCATCTTGCGCGTATCTCAGAAATTGTGACCAACGAAAATGGGGAAAAAATAGCAGTCAGAAAATATTACCCCCTCGCAACCGAATTAGAAAGATGGATACCAATTGCTAGACCGCCGCCCGAATTTATCGTCGACAAATCAGATTTCAACGATAGGCTAAGAAAGGAATTACTAGACGAAATCACATCTGATGATGCGCGCCAAGATGTTCTTAAGGAGGCGGTTGGGCGAATCTTCGAGAATCTGAATTTTGAGCGGCACCATCTTAGTATTGCGAGAAATCTCAAAGTGAGGCTAGAGTGCGCGAAGACAAGACTACACTCGTTCTTTTGAGGAGAATTAATTTGATGAGTGAGGATTGGGTCGGTGACTGGAGAGGACACCTCAAGCCATGGGGTAAGCTTACAACATCTGATAACACTCCGAAACGCAGGTTTCAAAGTAATACCACTAGACGAGAACGATAGACCGTGTGAACCATGGACTCCAATTTACGATGACCCTAATTATTGGACTGTCGAAAAATTGAATGAGGAAGTATCGAAATTCAGGAATGTTGCTACTTGTGTTGGTATGACACGTAAAGATGACCAAGGGAGCGATCTTTATCTAAAATGCCTTGATATTGATAGTGACAATGTTTACAAAATTCTGTTTAATTTAGAGAATGGTAAATCACTAGAACAGTATTCATTTGTTGCAATGGCAATACAGGGAACATTTGTAACCAAGACTCGGAAACCGAATGGATTTCACGTATATTGGTTAAGCCATGAACAAAACAAAGCGATATCCACCGTAGACTGCAAACCTGGATTTGAATTCGAAATAAAGACGGATAAAAGAGGCCACTGCACACTGCCGCCCAGTATACATATAGAAGATAATAATTTTCATTACAAAAATTTTGGGCAGGACACGATCATCATTTCCGACAAGATGTATAGCGAGATAATGATACTATTATCTGATTGTCTCAAGACCCAAAGTGCAGATAATCAAAAATACCATTCTTATCCAGGGAATAAATATCGCTCCCCGATTGTGCTTAGTAACGAGGAAATTCAACTCATATGTGATTCTATTTCTCCGTATTATAAGAAAGGATACAGAAATCCCATAATATACGGTCTATGTGGTTTATTTCATAAATATGACGTACCACATGAATCAGCAATTAACGTTATACAGACACTAGCAAAGGTTGATGAAGACAGAAAATCCAGACTTGTTACTTTGGATGAAACATACAAAAAAGATTCAAAAGCAGTGACCGGAATCAAATATTTCTTAGACGCATTAGAACATGCCATAGGAGTGGCCGGGTAGAAAATGGCCTGGTCATTTTTCTACTATTAATATAATTACTCTGTATACTGACCCTACTAATTATGTCCCAAGAGAAATTTCTGTTGTAATTTGTTAAGTATATCGCTTTTACTATCGTATTAAAATTTATATAAAAACAGAAATTTGCTATGGCCACCCCGGCCGGGTTCGACAACAAACACGCATATTCGCTAAATTGCATTACACATTTTATCACTTCTCACCAAATATATGTACAGGGATCAAGGTCGCGCCTGCTCCACTCATTTGGGGCGAAACAATCTCGCGCGATTTGGGTAATGAAGATAACGCATATCTAGAAGCATGGAAATTAAACGTCGAAAATCAAAATCAAATAGTAATAAACAACAATACTCTTGCTACTCTCCTTATCGGCTATGCGTTCAATGATCGTCCTGAAATCGATTTCGAAATCGAGCCGCAAGACTTGCTCAAGGATCTCAGGATCTATGCCATGAATAATGTATTTATATTATTTTCAAAAGGAAAGAACCGGGAAAGAACACAAAATATTCAAAGGTCTAAAAATAACAAAAAAATGCTGTCGTTAGCGTCATTACCCTCGTCAGAATGTTATAAGGAGGAAATAGGCACGCGTAACGCTGGATGTTGGAAAGAATGGCGCATCGTGGAAATAATTAAAGATTGCTAAAATGGGCTCCGTACATTTAACGTCGGATGA
Organism: Candidatus Nitrosopolaris wilkensis; assembly: GCA_003176995.1. Classification (GTDB taxonomy): domain Archaea; phylum Thermoproteota; class Nitrososphaeria; order Nitrososphaerales; family Nitrososphaeraceae; genus Nitrosopolaris; species Nitrosopolaris wilkesensis. Next base: position 199 of record QHBN01000212.1, on the reverse strand, counting down.
ATAAGTGTTCATTTCGTCGGACTGGTGTCATCAGATTATTTGTTTTTAGGATGTAGCATAAATTCGATAGGGGATCAACGTTCGTTTGCCTCGTTAAAGCCCCTTATACATTTGTTCAAACATTGCCGACATTGGATAGCTGCTCCAATCAATATTAGGTCCGAGATACTCTTCGAGATAGTTTGTAGCTCAATTCTCA
>QHBN01000211.1 GCA_003176995.1 Candidatus Nitrosopolaris wilkensis | reverse complement strand
CATTGTTCCAAAGGAGTAGATCCGTGAAATGAGTTACTCTGTCTTGAGCCCCGGTAAAAGGATTGATACCGGCAAAGGTTGATCTTAGATCGGTATGATATAGCGATTGTACTGTTGGTGTTATGTCCAATGTCTTTGTCAAGTTTACAGCGACTGCGTGTTGTACTCCTGCATCTGTAATTTCTGCAGCTATCAGTTTCAGATGATCGCTGCTGCCTGTAGGAGAACTAAGCGACACGTGTCCACCAATGATGTTCGATGAAGGACCAACGTCAATCAGTGGCCTTAATGCATCAGATAAGAATGTTGATTTTCCGAGCTTCACTGTTTCCGTGTCAATAAAAGGGGTAGGAGGAATGTCATCGTTACTGACGACACATTTGATCGTTTCGCCTCCGGTGATACTCCCGGAACAGCCAGAAGAATATGTCGTCGTGTACCCAGACATAGATGCCTCAACAACTTTATAATTCCCGGCCTGTATCGATACTGACGTGCCTGACACAGAACCCGGAAAATTGTTTGGAGATGGGCTATTTCCGGTCACGAATATCATAAAGTCTGATGGCTTCTTTGTGCCTCGATCATTGTTAATTACACTTTTGACAACTGTTATCTTGCCAAGTAGAGGACTTATTTGATATTCATTTGCTACAGTACAACTGACGGTTTGACCTGCACTAATGCTGCCGGAACATCCTGAGGAGTATGTAGCAGTATAACCTAAGACGGATGACTCTGTAATGCTATAGGTTCCAGGTTTTAATGTGACAGTGCTACCTAACGATGAACCTGAAAATGAACTTGGTTTTGGGCTATTGCCTGTCACAGAAATGGTAAAGTCTGAAGGTTTCTTGGTACCTCCATTAGTATTGTCAACTTTCGTAGTAACTACCAATGTAGCTACGACGTGGGTGTATAGATTAGTAATAGTACAGTTGATTGGTACTCCACCACTAGCAGTACCAGAACATCCGGAAGAGTATGTAGTAGTGTATCCTGAAATTGATGACTCTGAGATGGTATACTTTCCGGCATGTAATGTGACAGAGGTACCTGAAGATGACCCAGAAAATGTGCTTGGTGATGGACTATTCCCAGAGACAGTAATCGTAAAGTCTGAAGATTTCTTGGTACCTCCATTAGTATTGTCTACCTTAGTAACAACATTCAAGAATGTAGTAGATCCAGGTGGAGGAGTGTATTTGTTGGTAACAGTACATTTGATTGTCTGACCTCCACTAATGCTGCCGGAACATCCTGAGGAGTATGTAGTAGTGTATCCTGATACAGATGAGGCTGAGACGTTATAGGTTCCAGGTTTTAGTGTGACAGTACTACCTGAAGATGAACCGGCAAACGATGCCGGTTTTGGACTGTTGCCTGAGACAGTTATCGTAAAGTCTGACGGGTTCTTGTTACCACCGGACACTTTCGTGGTTACTTTGAGGGTTCCTAATAATCCAGGAGGCGGGGTTGGTAATGGGGTTGGAATTTCAGGAGGATGGATTGGTAATGGGGCAGGCCCAGGAAGAATACTCTGGTTCCGGACTGGAGTGTTCTTTGCAGCATAGCTATAGCTCATCATTGAATTTGCAAATACTAGAAGAACGAGAATAATCCCAGCCGCTATTGCTCTGACAATGGGTGGAGAGATCTTTTTATCCAAACTTGTTCGATCCATCCTTTAAGATCTGAGTCTAGTTAAACCAGCAACTAGAAAGATAGAAAAATAACAGGACATTTGAGCCTTACAGTTCCTCCAGCCAATAGAAAAACAAGGACTTATTTAAGCAATTTCTAAAATAATTTAGAAAGCTCTTACTACTCACTAGCAAAATTTTTCTAATATCTGATGCAGATAGTGGTTCCTCATCCTCTCTGTAGTTCTTGGGCATCTTTACCTTTCTCTTAACTTTGATGGTATAATATCTACATCATGATAAGCAAGATAAGACCTTATGCTTGCCATGTAAAGTTGGATACATGATGCTGTAAGGGTCGGGTTACCAGTTTGCAAATAAGAAATAAAATTATCTAGCATGTCATATGGGTTGATTTTATCTTCTTTCAACGGTGTTAGAATAGTCTCCAAATTATAATCCTGGTATTTGTTGAACAAAAATCTCTGAAAATGAACAAGTCCGTATTGGTAAGCGTATCTCGATTTTAGGCTGTTTCGCTGAATGCTAGATAAGAACATTTTTACTCTTTGAAATCCCATTTCTTTTTTCCATGTGGTAGACATTAGCTGTTCACTGATGCACTATTATTAATTTAACTTTTATGGCCTAATTAACGAAATTAATCTAATCAGCTCGCATATTATGATAAGAACTTATTTCCTTTTTATGAAAGATAAAATTGTTGCTGGTTTAAATTGGATGATCTTAATTATGTCTCATATTCTGATAGTTTTCATTACG
>QHBN01000210.1 GCA_003176995.1 Candidatus Nitrosopolaris wilkensis | reverse complement strand
TCCACCGCTATATGTAATTTGACGGATCCGTGGCCATCCTACCAGACCCATCTAGTCTCAAACAAATCTGTGACTAAGGGTAGTAGCCGGCTTATAGAACGTAGGAGGTCCGTTTACGAGGCCACATGTGTGTCAAATACTGGTCAAGAGTATGGCTTGACATCGAATAGAGTTTAATGAGCCAGACCGGATAATTTACCAGTATTGTTGCTATTCACAGATACTGGTGTTTTCAATTTTGCCGTTTGTTCAATGGCTGAACTTCTACCGACGGAATAGCGCCGACTGATATTAGCAGAACTACAGACAAAATTATTCTTTTCAATTACTGATCACTGGTCTCGAATCTCAGTGCGGCATCATAACCCGGACAATAACCGCTCGTATCGTTATATGGACAGATAAAATGATGGCGTAGATCCTGTGCGAACATATTCCAATCACGTACGCCTTGATTATAGCCTTGTTGATACGAGTTATGCATCTCGTTCGCGTTGAATGTGCCGGCGAACGACAATTGTGCTAAGACCGTATCATTCGTCGGTTTAGCTTTTAGCATCGTCAGCGCGAACATCAAAACTGCTATGAAGGCAAGCGTGAGAATTAGTGGTTTCATTTCTATTTCACATTCTGCGCTAATATTTGCAATAATTGCTGAAACATAGGCGCATTTGATATTTGATTTATGTCCGCTATTCCGCCACATCCCGTTAAGCCTGCCGCTCCCCCAAGAATGCTTTTGATTAAGTCTTGCGATACTCCATGTTGTGTTGCTAAAACTGCTGCTGCCAATCCATTACGAATACATCCCACTGCATGCCTTTCCCTGTCTAAGATAGTATTCAACCGCTCTTCGAATGTATGTACTTCGAAGGGATATCTCCGCGTACTTTGTCTGTGTGCTTCACTAGCGAGATGGGCAGCGTGATGCCGCATTCTCAGTTTTATCAGCACTAGTGGTACTTCTCATATGTATATTATAAATTGTACCACAGAGCTATAAACGTATCCCTGGGTTGTAACTCAGAGTGAATCAAGTCAAGTAGGTAGGAATAAACAAGTAACGACAGAGTGGAATCCATGCTCTAGATTAGCTCTCCTCAACATGAACCTTTAAAATGAAAATGCCGTTGACTTCTAGAATCCCTTGGACCAGGATTCATTAATTGGAACGGATGGACCGGGTCTTCTAACACGAAGATTCGGGTATCTATGACTATCATCTCTGTACTAACGAGGTGTATTTGAGGTAGTATTAGTTATCGCAAAAGTAGGAGTACCTTGTATGTTTATTGTGTTACTCGATATATCATATCCCAGGTTGGCCATAGTCAATACCTTAAAACCATTATCATGTAGGTATTTCATTAATTGATCAAATAGACCTACGTTAGTGGTGTAGGGCTGGTTCGTAGCTAAATCTACGTCATGAAATGTAATTATGGGAATTGCGTTTAATATTCCGTCACCTTTGTTATATTTACTCTGACTGTTGGCTATCTTGACGAAATCTGCAAATATATCGGCATTGTTAAATGAGTTCTTTATTTCGTCAACATCAAAAGACAGACTTCTAACAGCATATCTATTTGCGTAGGTAAGCTTGCCATCAGGTAAATATGTTCTACAATCTGTCTGAGGTGACTTCTTATATCCATCGCAGTGCAGAAACATAAGTGGCTCAGTTCCAGATCTAGCCATGTAGTAGTATTTGGCTACTAGGTTGACTACTGTAACATTATTTGATCCTTCATTATATGGATAAGCAAACGTTGTAGCATTGTACCCGTGACTAGCAAGGCACTGCTTTGACCCACCTATTTCCAAATTTAATGCATTTGCAGATAGATGATTTAGATGGCGATGGTTCATAGTATGTGATTCTATATCCATTCCATCCTTCTGCATCGCGGCTATATCTTGCCAGTTAGTCCTGTTCAGGAATCTGTCCGTTCCGCTAACTCCTGTCTTGTTGCATATTATGAAGAATGTAGCTTTGAATCCATATTTGTCTAAAATTGGCTTGGCGTATATGAAATCGCCTTTTAGGTTATCATCAAAAGACAGTAGTACCACTTTATTAAAAGTAGTACCAACACTGGAAATGCCTGGGCCGTTGATAGAACCTTTCCCTTTTTGGATTAAGGATGATGGGTTAGAAAAGTACTGAAACTGGCAATGAGCTTCAATTGGTGTGACGGTTATTATTAGTGGAATAGCACTAACAATCAAAGCCTGAATAATCCTTCTTTTCATTAAAAGTATCACAACTGATAATCTATACCGTCGCTAGTGGAAATTACACGCTATTTAATTTATACGGGTAGTGCAGAAGGTTCTCTTGAGATTAGAAGTAGAGACTTTTTGTCGTCTACTGAGAAGACACGCCCACCTGGATAATAAACGTCCAGTCTATGCCTGATACCACGGGCAATCACTTCACTGCTAATGATGTTTTCTTTAATTTTTTATATTAGACACTACTGTAATTCCTTGAATGAAAGCGGGATGAATAAATCTGACCTGATTGCTCCCCCTATTCGAAGTAGAAAAGTAGCTGTCATTACTGCCTGTGTTATAATTTTTCTAATTGTAGTGGATTTGCTTATGACGCGTCAAATTGTACCCTATAACAACGCATCGGAAACTGTAATGTTCATATTTACTATAGTGGTTGCTTATGGAATAGGATCTTGGATTCTTTTAGGATATACTAAGCAAGCAATTAGCGGACTTAGAGCAAAATCTCGGTTCATTAATACAATGTATTGGGCAGTAACGATAATTCAGTTTTGCTTATTAGCAATTTTGGTATTCGTGATATTTAATAACAGCAGCAGGTTTCCAGTCTTGTCAGTTTACCTGATTAGCTCCTTCTCAACACTAATTATCATTAGAATAATCACTTTCAAATTCTTTTCATGGTACAGTCGAGGCAAACGAAATATCATGGTTTTGTTTTTTGGTATAGCTACTGCAACGTTTGGCTTTTCGATATTGGAAGATGCCTATACTAAGTTAATATTAGTAAAGGTGATCGAAGAAAAATCACCTCCAGGAGCGATTCCCCAGTCCTCATTTCTGTACAAAACGGTTGAAAAATATCATGCTGAAATTGAGTATAAAGTAGTAAATCCTCAGACTACTACGCTTTGGATTGTACCAACTTCACAATTAACACTCGATAATGAACTAAATTACTTTACAGTATTTCCTTATTTATTTACATGGCTGGCTGTTGCAGCGCTCTTACGTCAGTATTACCGAACAATCAGAATAGGAAAACTCCCTCTTAAATTTTGGATTGCACTATCCATTCCGATGGCACTCTATCTAATTGGTAGTGGTTTAATATTTCATGCGTATGACCCATATCGATTTTATTTCAGAATCCTGTTCAGAGCTGGTACTATAGGAAGTAGTGTGCTATTTGGTCTTGCTTTTTATCTTATCACAAGAAGAACAGGAGAGGCAATGAATGTAGGTGCTGGAAAGGTGAAAGATTATCTCACTATTTCTTCGATAGGAGTTATTCTAATTGGTATTTCATTTTCCACTTCTGCGCTACAACAAACCTATGGGGTGGCAGCTCATTCGCTAGTATTGTTAGCTTCGTATTTGTTTACAGTTGGTTTATACTCTTCGGCAATAGCAGTATCACAAGATAGTTCTCTAAGGCAGTCAATTCGAGCATCTTTGCTAGAGTTAGTGAATAATATTGGAACAGCCCAAATGGAGCAAGAGATAGAGAGGAGGGTTCTAAAGGTAGGAAGAGAACAACAAGACGTTCTGAGCGAACAGAGTGGAATTGAATCATCTCTTACAGAAGAAGATATGAAGCAGTATTTGGAGCAGGTAATACAAGAGATCAAGAAAGAAAGGCCACAATCATGAAAAATGACATAAGAAGTTTCAGTACATCGGTAGTTTGTCACAGCTGTTGTCAAGACAAATAATTCTAGAATTCCAGATCTTATGTCCTGCCTCCCTCTCTGTAATCTCACTTATAAATTCCGAAATCAGAATCACGAAACGGCTTAGACATTTCATATCGAGTTTCCAAATGATTCATCACTTTAGTGAGTAGAGGACTAATATGATCATTTATCATCTTACGCACGTATAAATTATGAACTTCAATCTGAGTGTTTACGTTGTTTAAAGGGATTAGTGCTTGAGAGTGCAACATACTGATCTTTGAATTTAGATCCGCTAGTTGAATCCTGAGTTTGAGTAACCCTCCTAGGAGCTCATAGTCATCGTGAATAATACCGTATATGTCAGGTAGTAGGCTAGTTATTATAGTTGTATCAAAGTAATGGAGCGAATAATCCCTATCTACTCTATCATCGGGGATTACTAGTTCCTGTGCTATTAGCGAGGTTGACATTAGTTCTATATAAAGAAGGTTTAGCTTATTTCTACGTTCTTCGTATCTCAAGAAGGCTTCCTTTATCTGTTCGTAAGTCATTATTTGGTTTCCTTTATTAGTCCGACAATAGAATCTTCCATTCTGTGTGTTTATATGTGGTCTACTTTCGCTTTGTGGAATATTGGCAACAAACAAGACAGTACGCTTACCCGGTGGTTATTATATATCAAGAAAATTAATGATAGTAAAGTCAAAATTACAATCGTTCCATATGAATTATAGGTTCTGTTCTGCTTTTTCCCCATTGAAGGAAAGTTATATTCCCAATCAAAAAAGGGACATGTTTTATCTTGTTGATACTTGTCTCATTTTCTTTTGTTAAGGTTAGCTGGTTAACACTTAAGCTTCGGCGTACATTATATAATTGCAACCGAATTGAAGAATGGACTTACTTCCATGTGCGTATTACTTCTATTTCCATTAATATCATAAAGTCCATCATAATCATCTCCCCATCTTTTCCATAATCTTATTTTTTCATCACCATATACGTGGATTGCAAGCACTTTCCTATATCCATCCAAATCAGTTAGGATTGGCGTCACAAGCTTCTCTTCTCTGGTATTTGTATTTGTATCCACTACAAAATTAAATATATAGTCAGCACATCCAATTTCATATAGTTCTATCACACTTTCGAATCTATTGTCTTTGTAACTTAGTGGAAAGCCTTTGAGCTCTTTGGCAAGCTCGATAGCTAGGAAACTTCCTAGATGCAATCTATAATACCTGGCCATATGCGCAATTTCTTTCCTGTAGGAAGAAGAACTTTGTTCATCAAATACAAAGGAAGTTTCTGGGTAGTGACACTCTCCTATCAGCGTGGCATTTGATGCCTCCATTGCATATTTATTACTAAGAAATGTAACTATCCTTAGTAGTGAATTCAGGAGATGGTGTTTTTCTTCAAGTTCAATTATATCTTCTGCTACTTTCAAAGGATTTCCCATTGAATGACACAATGTATTTGTTGAGCTAGAGATGAATGGTCTGAACGCATCAGTTGATTTCTTTTTTAGAGTGTTCAATCTAAAGCACATTTCATCTACTTCAGAAAAGGGTTTATAGGTAAAGATATTCTCAATATTGATACTGCTCAAACGCCTTACTGAAGCTATAATGGAATCAGATGGTAGTCCTGATTTCTGAAGAATTGTGTTTGTATACCTCAACAGTTGAGGAGTGTCCAATGATGTTAATCAGATAACTACAATTAAGCAATATAAGTATAGCAGCTGTTGTATGTTAGACTATCTCAAAGTCTTTAAAACTTGGATATAGTAAGGTAGCAAAAAATTACGTATAGTAATATATTAAATGATAGTAGTAAACTATGGTACCACCAATATGGCCTGTCTTAATTCATTAGTCCAGTTAAACAGTTTTCACTATACCATGCAGAATTTGTTATTGTCCATAATTGCATTTCATCTCGTCCTTAATTATTAGAAGCAACTGAAACACATATAGTCTTACTCTTCACACACGCTCTGCTCCCGTGAACAAATCTGAATGATGCTCTCCCCAAGGAATCCCTTTGCCAGTCCTAAATACTTCCAATATCTTATGGGTATCTTTAAAAATTACGATTAGAAGGCAGGCCTATTGTAAACAGTTTTCAAAACTCGCGTTGTATACCACATAAAGGAATTTTTTAAACCACAACAATCTCCAATTCATCATAAGCATCTTTTACTGAGGGTTCGACTAACGTATCCTCATAAATTAACAACCAATCCCTCATTCCAATGACAGGCAACTTTCTCACCAGAACTTTCTTAGTCTGTATTAGTCTTGTCAATAGATAAGCATAATGTGGACTACCTCCTCTATCTTGATCTTTAATTTTGAAAAGGCTTTCCTGCAGTTCTATTCCGGGCCTACCGCCCTGTATATTGATCGTAACCTTGTCGTCATATCTATTTTGTACTTTGGCTGTAACATAACTCTGTCCAATTTCAAATCGTTCAATGTTCAACAATACTCTACATTTGACGACTGTTGATTCTGGTATCTCATCAAACAATGCTTCAGAAATATCATCAAAGAACAAGGTGTGATAGGATGTCTGAACCAATTTCTTTTATTTATTATTTGATTCATAAACTCTTATTTCTCATATTTTCATTTGTACCAGAAACTACAGTGTGTATGATCCTTACCACCCTTACCTCAATCTTGACATCATAACCAGGATTCTTTGGTTACGGTTCAGTACAGACTCGGCTAAGCTCAGACACAGCTGTCAGAATTTGTGGCGCTGTCAAATGCATCTGGATGAACCGCATGAACGGAATTCTAGGTTCGAAATGTTCCTTTGCTTCAATGCGACTTTCTTACTATCTGCCTGTTGTGGTCTCATTAAATCCAGTGTTATTTATTGATATCTTAAACGAGTCTTTCATACTTTGAGCAACTGGCAAATATTTTGGAAATTTTTCTATAGATGCAGCATAATCTAAGAAGTACCCTTTAGTCCCGTGCATTACTGTACCGAATTCCATAAGTTTTCTCATTCCATACGTCGGATGCTTGTAGGTCCAAATAATTTCATACGCTGGAAATCCTGCAAGACTGAGATTATTACTATCATTTGCAACGATTGCTTCAATGAGTTTAAAATCAGGAAATGCTGATGAAATTTTCTTCGATTGTAATGATTTGTTGAGATACTGTTGTAATGTAAAAGGATAATGCTTAAACTGCTTTGATAAATTACTATTTAACCCCACATAAAAAAAATGGAAGTCCATCTGTTGAGTTAGGTAAATAAAAAGAACCGATAACTTGTGGATGGGCATAACTAGAGGTAGATGGCAATGAGTAATTACTATTAATTCTGATAATCCAATCATATGGATATTGTACTTTCAGTCAGTACGGTTCATTTTCATATTCTAAGAATGGCCCTTTAGGGAATGTAGTATTAGCAGTACGGCTTGTCAGATTCTCAACATGAGAAGAGATTGCAGGTAGGTATTGACCCAGTTGTTCTTCTAATGTGTTTAGGTATAATATTGAACTATTCTTAGGAAGAGTAGTTGTATTAGTCTCTGATAATAATTTTATTGTGTGTCCAAGAAGGAATGCGAATGCATCAAGACCAGCTGGCTTATTTTTGATGTTATTATCCACCGCTGATACCATTAATTCGGCATAAGCTTCACGTAAGTTTGTAATAGAGTCTTTCGTAGAATTATTTTGAAATGTTTGAATTGCTTTATCTACAAGAATTTTTATCAAACCAAGGTTATTGCTATAATATCTGTCTGATTGTGCAAATACGTTGGAATCAAATTGGTGTAATATAAGCAGGTATGATAATACAATTATTATTAGTACTGCCGGTGAGACGAACAACAAGTACGTAAAGCTATGTAATTGTTACTATTTTATAATTTGTGTCCTGTCTTTTATGACTAATGATCTTTTTCCTGAGAAGAATTGGAGTTGGGGAATTGATGAGCCTGCCATTCATTCTACAAACTAGGGTGTAAATTTCGAAAAAATAATAACGCATGATGCTTGCAATTCTCCTGTAACCAAACTGCTGGCTTGCTTTCTGTTCTATATAGGAAATATCCCGATGTACTTGGGGCCAATAATTATGTCAAATTTGTCTTACAACCCACTCAGCTCGCACTATCACAGAATAGATAAGGGTACTTCATTATAACCCCAACTAATTGAGGCCTGCCCTTCTGGGTAATAGTGGTCTGGCCTAATAATTAGGTAATATATCATGTAAGTGACATGACAATCGTCACTAAGAATATCCAAATTAGGTCAAGAGGAGGGAACGACATGATTGATATCACCAGATCAACTTCGAAAGCAGTTGAAGACAGCGAACTTAAGCAGGGAATTGTTACAATCTTTGTAGCTGGTTCAACTGCAGCTGTAACTACTATTGAGTTTGAGCCAGGGCTTAAGACTGATTTTCCCAAAATGCTGTCTAGAATTGCACCAAAAAATATAGAATATGCACATGATAAAACTTGGCATGATGGAAATGGACATTCGCATGTTCGAGCATCCCTGGTTGGTCCTAGCTTAACAATTCCATTCAAAGATAACAGATTATTGCTAGGCACATGGCAACAAATAGTCGTAATGGAAATGGATGTTAGACAAAGAGAGCGCAAGATCATACTACAAATAATGGGTGAGTAACTGTATTCTCTCGAATTGTAATTTACTCGGTTTTCTGCAACAGGACCTTCCAGCAGTGGATTAGAAAATTCCTCGTATTCTGCTGACTGATATTATATATATATATTACTTTACGTTGAATAAGTTACGCTGGTTACTCTGACGATAGGGATGAACAGATTGCCCCCTACAAAACTTGAGACATTTCAACCTATCATACTTCTAAGCTTTCTATTCATCCAACTATGGATCCAAGTCCATTTGTGGAATGACGTATAGTAGACGTGTGGCCTGTTACAGCGGGTCTTCCTAAATTTTTGCATCAGAGTCACAGACTATTGGACCAGATTAAAGATTAAAGCATGGAAAAATGCAATTAGAAGTATATCCATTGGATACTACAATGTTGCTAATAACAGCGGCTGTTGTTAAAGAAGTACCAACAGACAATACAAATTCTTTGGTTGGAGCCACGATCGCATTAGTTATCGTTACAGGACTATTGGTGTTGGCTACTTGGTTTTACGCATTACAAACTAGAAGGATCGTTACCGAGACCCGTAATACTGTCAATGAGGTGAGGAGGGCCACCGAGATACAAATTTTACCATCTCTTATTACAACCTTTAACACTGCGTCAGAAGGTAGCCTATCAGTGTATATTGACATGTATAATAACATAGGAAGGGGGCCCGCAAAGCAAATTAGAGTGAGAACTTCTATAGTTGAAAACATAAATCGGACAGTAGAACATGATATTCAACTGATAGAGCCAGCACAATCTGAACACTACTTTATCGATGCTGGGTATTCCAAACCCACAGGTGCTATAATGTCATATCCCGCGCGTCAAATAGGATACGACGAAAAAAAGATCTATGATTATTATAAACAAAATCAAACGACGGTAGTCATCAAGTTAGAATACAGGGACATTCTCGAGAATGAATATCATCCAGAGGACCAGCTGATTGATGTCACTAAAGATATAAGACATTCAACATATCGATGCCACGTGCATAAGCTGAATAGGTGTGAAACACGCGACCTGCAGGGTCTTTGAAAAATACGCTGACTCTTTCCCGCTCTGAAATGTGTGGATCTTCTGTGGTGAAATTGAAGAAGGCTTCTTTCTTGGCCAACTCTTCCGGTGTGAATGATACCTGGTAATCGAAATTGAAATCTGTATCGTAAGAAGAAACCCACTTGAAATTCCAACCCATCCGCTTTCGGTACGCGGCCAGCTTGTCGTAGGGAGCTCGAGAAACAGCAATCATGGTCACATCTCTATGGTTCAAGTGCACCATAATTCTATTGAAATTGTCAGCCCAAAAGGACAAGTTTGGACATCCTGCCTCCCAGCTTGGATCGAACATGAAGTGATAGACTATTAAATTGGCTTCTTCCGTCAAAAAGATCTGACAGAGTTTGTTTCCCATTCGGCCCCTCAAAGACATACCCCACACAGGCCAGGCTGCCGTGTTTCTGGTGGAGACGGCAAAGCGCGTCCACATGCTCGTTAGGTCGGCCGGTTTGGCCGAGAGCATGTCTCGCTACTTGATTCGCCGGATCGAAGAGACTCCTACGATCGTATTCTGGCCGCACACGGAGATCGTGGGGCTCGAAGGAGGCGTTCACCTCGAATCCGTTCGCTGGCGAAACAGTCAAACTGGGCAAACTGAGGAGCACAACATCAACCATGTATTCGTCATGACCGGCGCCGATCCGAACACCGCTTTGCTCGATGACTGCGTCGCGCTCGACGCCAAAGGCTTCATTAAGACGGGTCCCGATCTGTCACAAGAAAATCTCAACACCGCACCCCGGCCCCGTGCCCGTCCGCCGTACTTGCTCGAAACCAGTCTGCCAGGTGTTTTCGCGGTGGGCGACGTGCGTGGCGGCACCATCAAGCGTGTTGCGTCCGCGGTGGGCGAAGGATCAATTGCGATCTCATTCGTTCATCAGGTACTCCAGGAATAGAAAACGGATTGAACCTGACCGAGATTGGATGAATGGCTATGAACCTAGTCTAGTTTGGTCACATCCGTATACGTGAAAAATGCGCTATGTATTACTTGTAATACAATGTTTGTGGGGTTTGCAAGTACTAGTACGTAATTTCTGCCGGCTGGCAACCGCAAATGTTCAAGGGATCCATTCACGTAATTTGTGGCAGCTGATATTCTACATGCGTCTTGAACGCTAATTCCGCATTTTGCGTTCGGTTGTAAATCCGTGACCGTAATTGTTTTGTCACACTCAGTTATATCGTAAAGCAGAGGATTTACACCAGGGGCTCCTGGAAAAATATTATTTCCTATAATCTCATCGTATGCTGAAAAATAGACATTTGTAATGTTAGCCGGTAAATCAAACGCAATTGATGTATAATATAAAAATCGTAACTTCTCTAGAACCCTCACAGTCCTTAGGTTGAATTTCCTGATTTATCTCATTAAGATTTGCGTTTTGTTCATTGTCATTCATGCATTACATTGCACGAGTATTATTTACATTCCCTAAATAAAAATATGTATCACAAAGTACGGTTAGTCGCTATTTAGAAAAAGTATATCATATACGCATTAACTAGAGACGATGCGAGTCTTATTCTCCTCGTCTTCATCCTGTTATGTTATCTACTATCAAATCTGCTAATGCCTCCTTCGTATGCTTGTCTATCAGGTGACTTCTTAGTTCTCCTTTGGATAATGCATCACTCTTTTTGCATATAGTACAATTTTGGAATTCTTTAACCTTATATGATACAAGTAATAATTTATGTTCGCATTTAGGATGCACAGAATATACTGTATAGTCTATCATTTCTGTGTATGGCCCGGACTTCCCACAAATATGACACTTTAACATTGCTGCTACAATTTATGATTGCATCTTTCTTTTAGCCTTTATGATATGATTTCTTGCAGATTAACTGAATATCTGAATATGCAAATTTTGTAACACAATAACCAAATAATTAACAAAATAAGAAATTATAACCCATAACGGGCTGCAAAGGTGTCTGAGACTTTATTTGATATGTCTTGAAGAAATTGTCCTCTGATTAGTTTTCCATAAACAACTAAATCGTGGGCAAGGATGTTTAGACGTTTATCTAATAAATCATTGATGATTACTCCCGTTTCATTGAAATCTTCCTCTCCATTTACCGAGATACCATAAGGCAAACTCCATCCATAACACTGGCGCACGGCTGTTCTCATTTGATCCATCACAGTTAGTCCCTTCTCGTGAGATGTGCAGATATAGCCAAAGGTCTTTCCTGCAAATTCTTCCCAATAATGATCTAAAAAGTTCTTCATAGTTCCTGACATTGAGCCATGATAATCAGGTGAAACAAGTACAAACGCGTCCGCCCAATTAACTTCATCAGTCATCTTTTGTATTTCCTTCTTTTGATTGTTTGATGAATCAGGATTAAATATTGGTATTGTTATTTTACGCAAATCTAGTATACTAGTTTTGGCTTTATATCTCTCTATCATTCCTAATAATATTTTTAACGACATAGTCCCGTAGGAGCCTTCACGCATACTGCTGCCGACACCCAGAACGTTTAGTGAATTCATGAATTCCTTCGTCCTTATGCATCCGCTATACATTTATAATACTACTGATTCGCATTCAAGGAACACGTACCATGAGGAATTGTATCGAAACGCAGGTTTCTTCTTCATAAGCTTCTTGGTTCTGATGACGGTTATGAATAAATTCTCATTTTAAAACATGACACAAGTTATCTTGTTTTGGCCGTTAGCTATTGTAATATGATCTGCCAAATTTTTCAAACCAACCACAACATTCAAACAAAAGGCCGGATAGCAGATCCTAACTTTACATGCTGACCGTTTATTATGGTTATCCGGAGGTAATAGTCTTAGCTATCACATCCATATAGGACAACAAGATTAAACCATTTTCTGTCTCGCTCAAAAGTAAATTTCTGCTCACTAAGTATCGTAGTGCATACCGACTAAGTTAGAAATTAATACTATACTTAAATAATCATTTACCTGTTGCATATCAGATGCAAGTAGGAATTGATAGCTTCGCAGCATTCGATGACGCTGGCATGTCAGTCAGCCCGTCTGAGCGTTTGCGAAGATTAGTCGAACAAATTGAATACGCCGATAAAATTGGGTTAGACGTGTTTGGAGTGGGCGAACATCACCGTAGGGAGTTCCTCGATTCGGCTCCTGCTGTCATTCTAGCTGCGGCAGCTGCGCGAACGCAACGCATACGTCTCACCAGTGCCGTAACGGTACTGAGTGCCGACGACCCAGTACGGGTGTTTCAAGAATTCGCAACCCTCGATCTTCTGTCACAAGGTCGGGCGGAGATGGTTGTGGGCCGTGGCTCATCCATCGAGGCGTTTCCTCTGTTCGGATTTAGATTGGAAGACTATGATTCGCTTTTCGAAGAGAAGCTCGATTTGCTGCTAAAGATTCGTGACAATGAGCACGTCCATTGGTCCGGCGAATATCGTCCTACACTGAATGGTCAGGGAGTCTACCCGAGGCCTTTACAGTATCCTTTGCCGGTATGGATAGGTGTTGGTGGGACTCCACAATCATTCGTCCGTGCCGGTGTGCTTGGACTCCCATTAACGGTCGCAATCATAGGCGGCGAAACGCACAGGTTCCGGCCACTCATAGATAGACGTTTCTATATCCACATTTTTGCTTTGCAGTTTCGCGCCGGCTTGTTGTATTTCTTCTTCAAGTCTTTGCTTTTCTTCCAATTTTTTGATATGATCGGCTAAGGCTTCGAATGGGATTGATTGAGACTTTGAAAATTGGGCAACTTGGTTTGAAACATCAATGAGCTTTTCTGGTTCTGGTAAACTGGCCAAATTGACTATGAGCCGTTCAATTTGGTCCTCATTCGCGCCTAATTTCTTGATGTAATTATGGCGTCTATAAGTAGAGGCGAATTCGCCCAATGTTGTTCCTTCCTTCTTCAACTGAACGGCCAGTTCTCTTATCCATTCCAAGTCTGACTCGTCAAGACCCTTTGTCCACTCATTTACGATATTAGTCACGGAACCCGCGCCTACTTGGCACTCATCCGCAATATCCTTTCTTTTTTCACCAGAAAACCAGAGTCTTCTCACTCGGTCTTTGACACTTTGATCTAATGCCGGAGGCATATACTAGTATTTTGTTATGGTAGATTATAAATGTTGGTCAGATGGCGGCGATTTTTGGTCAAATGGGTCGGTCAAATCATTCGGACTGGGATTCGAACTGGACTGAGCACTTTCAACATTAATTCTTGGGGACATTTGGGACACGATCCGAAGTCGAAAGCAAATGGTTTCCTCCCAAATTTGGAAAACATTCGCGTCTTACACGAACTTCAGAAACTCTTCTGGTTCGAGAGCCGTTTGGAAATGAATGGTCTTTAATGTTCGTTCCTTGACAGGATTATGTCTAGGGACTGTCGTATATCGTCTGCTTTGGTCATGTATAAGCATGTCATGGTCTCCTTTCTGTCTGTCGACACGGAATCCAAAATGATTAGTCAGCACTTTCACTATATCGCCCCAATCATGGTTCCTTAAACTCAAGAGTAATCAGTGGACCTCGATAGGAAGATCGATTATGCGTTCCTGGTTTGCCTTTGCCCTTTCAACTATAGATTCTTGAACCAAATCGATGGCCTCCATTATATTTTTTAATAATTCGTCAATGGTCTCTCCATCACTGATAGCACCGGCCACTTCCAAACACTGGCCACTATAACCGCCATCGTGTGACTCGTTCACTATTATATGGTATTTTGGGATATTTGGGGCGGTCATTTTGAATACGTTTGTATTGTGACCTAGCCAATTAATATTGTTGGTTATTTCTAACTGTTACGTTTAGCAACGTTGCAAATTTAAGACCAAGGCCTGAGGCGCTTGAAACGAATGGGGCGTCTGCTATTCAAACAAATGGGATTCAGCCTCTCCCCCCTATTTTCCGCGACGGGTTTATCTATATGTCCGATTTGCTGACCAAATTCGAAAATGAAACGACTGACAATAAAATTGTTAGCCACGCCAAAGATAAACCCTCAATCTTCATGCTGGTCAGATCAGGAAATTGAATGTCCTCGTTGCCACGACGTTATGACGCTATACTCTGAATTTGATCGTCTCGTATACTTCTGATTATTTGTCAATGGGGCCAGACGCTTATTCGCACGTATACGGATGCGCCCATGGTCTATGCATTTCCTGTCCATGAAGCGGCAATAGAATAAAGCAGACTCATGGTGAGTCCATTGATACTGTATAAGATCCGCTTTCGTGATTGACTGTCCAATATCGGCAGTTCTGGTTGATTATGTTAAGTATACCTGCTGTATGAACACACGCTTGAATAGTGTCGCCCTGGTTTGCAGGAATATTGAATGTCCATGATACATCACTTTGCCGAGTACTCGCATCCTGTTGATCGGTATATCCATTCGCTGTCTTTACAAAGATCGTAACGGCATTCGCACCAAACCCATGCTTAGGAACATGGACTGTAAAACTGTAAGGATTCTGGTCGGCTAATGCTGACGGAATCGTACCAATTAGACCAAAAAGTGCCGAAATCATAACCATCGTTTCCACTTTTCTTTCAGTCATGGATCCCAGTATGATCGATGAAACACGGCAAAACGCAAAGATGTTTGGTACTTTCTTGTCTACGCCGTGTTCAGCAAACATTAATGACAGCATACTACTATTGCGAAAACATCTAGACATCTAGGGTCAATCTCCTAATTATATTCCTACATGAAGCGTTAATGATTGCGTCGTACGTGGCATCTTTCTTGTCTAAATTTTTCAACCGTTTTATGGTTTCTTTGCCATTCGACTGGAATAAAGATTTCAAATGATGGTACCATCTGTACCAGTCAAGCTAAATGATAGAACTGTCGATTGTTGTGGACCCGCGAATGAAGGTGTGGCTGGAATAGCTCCTGTTAGAGTAACACGAGCCCACTTGTTTGAACCACCGAATATGACACTATAGTATCACCGCCTCACACAATCCCTCAAATTTTTGGAAGTGTTCCAAACTACATCAGCAATCGTTGGGCGCGATTTTCTCTTGATTAACCAGTAAACGCAAAGTAATTTCATAGAATTGATGATAAGCGTACGGTGCAAATTCTACTACGAAAAATCGGGACAGTAATGGACTGGTTAATTTGATGGCATTGTTGCAAGCCGCAAATACTGAAGTTTTCAATTTTGCTTCTCTAGTCTTCCCATACTTTGTTTCGCTGACTATGCCGGTTTCCATTAAATTAAGCAACAATGTCTGATGTTTGGGTGGCAATTTGTCGATTTCATCAACAAGCAGATATCGGGGTTGATTTTCAAATAAGTATTCAATCATCCCGGCCTTAGTGGTGTTGCCTCCGTCTACAAAATATGGGCGCTTTAAGTGTTGTAATAATGAGGTAAGAAACATGGTTTTCGCTGAGGCTGGTGGGCCTGTTAAAAGTATGTGAGTTGTCGAATCAGATTGGAGCACCATCCTAAACAATTTCTTTATGTGATCATATCCGACAATGTCATCAAAAAGCCTGTCCTCTGATTTTGTCAGTATCGCTATTAGTTTTTGAAAATTCATTTAACCCCTCAATATCCCAAGTACGAAGCCGGCTGACACACTAGACGTCAAAGGAATGAAATCAGAATATGTAGCAATAGTGTGATTCGTGCCTATATTATTTGATATATGTATGATCGTATTTGCTAGCGTTGTTAGTCCTTCCTGCAATGCACTTTGAAATTTCGTCCAATCAACGTGAATAATTCGTTGATATTGCAAATATGCTAATCCAGCAATGAATAAGCCGACAATGATGGCCGCTATTTTAATAACTTTTTTGATGGCATACCCAACAAGTGTGCCTGCAACGAATCCGCCCCCAATTGTCCCTACGAAAGGAGCATAATCAAACAACATTCATTTAGTACCGCTCTTTCCTTTCATGTATTGCTCGACCGCTCTTCGAATGAACGTGCTTCTCGGTATGTCTCCGCGCACTTTGTCTACTAGTGCTATCGGTAATGTGATCCCGCACTTCCGCGTCTTATCGATCTTAGCCGCACCCATCATACCAGTGTTATATATTGTACCCCAGAGCTATATACTTACCGGTTTCTCTTTTTATTTACTTGGAACTATTTCTCTATTTATGAAATTCTAAAAGGAGGATTAAACCAACCGTCGGGTTCTATTTGTTTCCATATCTCACCTATGATTCCTCTTCGAAAACAATTCCTCATCCATTGCAACCATCCAGTCCATTCATTATCATCGAGCACTTTTCTCTGGCGCATAGCAAATGCATGAGCACACATCCACAGAACATAAAAGGAAAACGCTGTTTCTCTTTTGTTCGCGTAATCTCGTGTGTCTATCACCTTTGCTACAGAAGGGTCATCCATGGCTAGCATGGCCATATTGTGAAATTTCTCGTCCAAGTCGTTTAGAACCCTTGTTTCTTGGTCGCTTGACAGAGCCTGTATTTGCCTCTTCGAAAAATATAGGGTCAGGATCATCGTCCCTACTATTCCAATTGACTGTGCCAAACTGAGCGTGTCTGAAAATCCTATTAAGACCATAAGTGATCATATGAAGGGATAGAATTAATTGTACTGAGGACGGGTTATTATCAGCAAAACTACGAGTCAGGATCGGTGTAAAACATTATTAAAATTCAGATTTGCGCTAGACCTCCGTCTACGAACAGTTCAATTCCTGTGATAAAACTGCTTTCATCCGATGCTAGGAACGAGACGGCTTTCGCGATTTCGTCAGGATTGCCCATCCTGCCAAGCGGTATGATGCTTAAGAGGGTCCTCTTCAACTGCTCGCCGTGTTCCTGACTCTGTACCATGCCGCTGGTCATCGGTGTGTCTATAGGACCAGGACTGATAGCGTTGACACGGATCTTGCGGTGTTTCAGATCGACTGTCCAAGAACGCGCGAACGATCGTATAGCAGCTTTGGTTGCGCCGTAAACACTAGACCCCTCGAACCCTTTGGATCCATTGACCGAACCGTTTAGAATGATTGAACCGCCGTCTTGAAAGAGTGGAAGTGCCTTTTGTACCGTGAACAGAAGTCCTTTAACGTTGACACTGAACATTTGATCAAAATGGTCTTCAGTAATCGATCCTAACGGTAATAATCCAATAATTCCGGCGTTGGCGAAGAGTACATCGATTCGGCCTTCCTGCTGCTTGACCGTGTCGTACAAACGATCAAGATCCTTTAGATTTGAGACGTCTCCCCTCACACCGGTTACATTTTTGCCAATCCGGTGTACTGCCGTATCGAGTTCACTTTGGCGGCGACCTGTGATAAAAACGTAGGCACCCTCGTCAACGAAACGTTGCGCAGTGGCGAGCCCTATCCCGCTGTTTCCGCCGGTGACAACCGCAGTTTTTCCGTCAAATCGTTTTGTATTCAATTCGGTTCAAGTCATATAGGATTAGTAAATCACTCGTAATTATTTAAACCCGGATGTATCTGTCATAATAGTATTCGACTGAGTAGCAACTTTTTCTATCAAGCAGATTGTCGTTTGTTGAGTACTAGTGTCCGTCTCCCGGCCGTTCTCCAACCAATATATCGAAAGGGAAGACTATTTCAATTCTACATGAGTGAATTAGCGCAGTTGGAACAGCGAATTAAAGAGAAAATTCAACAAGCAAAAGCCAACATACACCCCGCCCACAACAGGGCATACATTGACAGCCTCAGAATTGAAATAGACACACTGAATTGGGTTCTGAAAGTGTTTCTTTGAGTCAGAAAAGAATGCCGGATTAAAAAAGCAACAATTGTAAATATTTCATATTCAATTCTTTTACTCTTGAAAACACCACAGGAAGCCGGCTGCCTAGGCACCATGTGACTCACTTTTTAACAGTAGAACTATTCTCCAATCCAGTTGAAGGATTCAATAACAACTTATTTGTGTGATGAGTTGCGGTTGTAAAATCAAACATAGTCATAAGTGAGCCCGCTTTGGCATCATATGATTGATTTCCTATCCTCCCAAGGCCCCAATTATCTTCAATAAGGCGCAAGATAGAAGACTGGTCGCTAGTAGTATGGTCTATGAAATTTATTTTCGAGTATGGTGAGATTATCAAAAGAGGCAACCGAGGTCCATAACCGCATCGGTCTTGATACGTACCATTAGGAGCATGACCACATAATCCTACATTACCCAGAAGAGCATCATTACCAGGATCGTTAGATTGACTGACTATTGGAGGCATTGCATGATCATACCAGCCACCTGAATCGTCATAAGTTATTATGATTGCTGTACTGTTCCACTCTGGTAAGCTCTGCAAACGATCGATGGTATTAACTAGAAAATTCTGTTCATCTGCTGGAGTAGAGTCTATTGGATGTGCATCTTGGTACGTAGGAGCTTTCAGGAAAGAGACTGCTGGCATGTTACCAGTCATAGCAGCATCCCAAAAGTTGCTCAGATCGTATTGGTGATTGGCTTGGTCGGTATGACCAATCATGGTAACAGAAGTTGGAGTAAGGTGATGAGGATTTGCAGTTGAATTGTAGTATTGAAATGGTTCAACATCGGGATAGTAATCGTGGGAGTTCCAACCGCCAATGCTAGTATGATTTGCAGAAGCACAAATCCACTTACCTTCAGCTGTTTTGATGGATGGTTTGAAGCCAGCTGAGAACCATCCCCAAGTAATATTTTTGGAATTTAAGAGGTCACCTATGTTCTTCCCTACCATGGATATTGCACCGGAAGATGGTAGAAAACTTGGTGAACAGTCATCGCGGACAGGATCAGGATTACCTATTACGGTGCCATTATTCACACCTTTAATGTTAGATGGGATAGCACCATGAGTCTGGCCAGAAATAAGGTTAAGATGTCCTGGTACTGATGGGCCAAATGTAGATCCATAAAAGTTGTCGCTCATTGCAAAGTGTTGAGCATAGTTCCATAATGCCGTAACAGTATTGCCGTCGTAGTAACCCATCACCTGATTTGGATTACATTTGCCAGGATCTTTTGGGTTAAAGCTGAAGAAAGGATAACTGAACTGAACAAACTTATCCATCAGACCGTCAATGTATTGTTTTTGCTCACCAGGGTAGGAGTGTGTTATATCACAGGTTCTTTGCTGGCTTGAATCTAGACGGAAGGGATTTGCAGAGTTGGGATTGGTAGCTAGAAGGGCTGCTGCACTTAAGCCATTAATAGAAGGTGTATGTGGGTCAGCAACAAATTTAGATCCATTAGCTCCATTCGTAGCAGAAGGATAAGTACCAAACTAATGGTCAAAAGACACGTTCTCTTGGAAAATTACTACTAGGTGCTTGATAGGTGTGGTTGTCGCACCTGAAGCACCAACTGAAGCTGCCGCTGACGAACATGAACCACCCAACAAAATACATATGATCAATAATGGGCCAAAAAATATAATCAAGGCTTTTCTTCCCATGGATATGCAGATAGTAATATCTTAATTAATAAACTCTACACTCGTTCCTCTGGCGTGCCAGTAGTGCAATTAGGTCAGCACCGAATACTGCCGTTAGTAGGATTTCTACATGTGAAATTCTTTTGATTTTGTTAAGCGTGACAGCGTGTTTAAATTCATGGGTTTCAAATAATTTGGAAAAATTGATACCCTAAGCGTAGGCGTTTGCTTTTTTTCATCTTATTATTCTACTAATCTTTTTTGATTTCTAATCAACGCAGCCGAGTAGACTAGTAATACTGGTAGAAGCAAACCATAACAAATGTGGAAATCAAAAATCAAATCAAACATCTACATTATAGGAATGGTACTCGGATTGGTCTTAATCGGTACACTCTTTCTATTGCCGCTACATGAACGTTGGTACTAGCACCTTGACTAGATCCAACCCTCTACTAATTTTTTTAAGCCTTATGCGATCTATGCTCATATTTCATAACCACCAAACAACCATGCTACAACCAAGAGGCGTTCCCTTCCGTGCAGCCTTGGTGCCACTATCTCTGAGCACAAAGTCAGAATGGTATTCTTAGACCCATCCTAACTCTTTAGTCCATAATGTATTTAGAATAACACCGTCAGTAGCAGACAAGCACTAAGTATAATGTCTACGGAAACACGTACCAGGAATCAAGCGGCAATGTCGAGTACCCCGGTCAGGTCTCTGCTACAAGTGCAATTGGGTCTGGGTAGAGCGATTGAACGATGATCTCGGTGAAGACTTTGGTTGGGAGCTGTCCCAAGGACAATATTCGGTAGAGCCGAGTCAAAAGCCTACTGGTGATTATGAGATAGCAGGAAAGAAAGTGAGTGCCGCCGCTTAGGTTCTCTACCGTGCTCGTCATCGCGCCAGCCCGATCGCCATCATCCAGATCATTCGTTTTGCATGTCGACTGCTATAGAGAATCTCGCGTGTATTCGTCGCGCCGCCGCAACCATGACCCGGTCTCGTTGCGCCCCTTCGGCGCCCGGTCGAGCCACTGGTACATACCCCAGAGGGCATCTAGGCCGCGCGCATAGGCGGAGTAGGTGTGGTAAACGACGCCCTCGGAGAGCGCGAACGCGCTCATACCCGGCGCCTCGCGGGTGTAGGTGGGGACGTCTGTGCCAGTCATGGCCGCGAACTCGCTCGCCGAAAGACTTGCTCCCTCTGAGCCGGCCTCCAAGCCTGGGGTCGCGTGGTAGTTGTAGTCGATATTCCCTGAGCGCTGTTGCTTTTCGGTGAACGACGTATTGAAGTCGTAGTTGAAGTCGCTGTCCAGAGACGACGCCCACCTGAACGTCCAGCCCATGCGGCGTTTGTAGGCCTGCAGCGCTGCAATCGGGGAGCGCGAGACCGCGATCATCGCGACGTCATGGTGCTCGAGGTGCGCGGCGAAGCCGTTGAAGCCGTCCGCGATCGCCGAGCAGGCCGGGCAACCGCCCGTGTACTTGGGGCCAAACATGAAGTGATAGACGAGGAGCTGCGAGCGTCCTCCGAAGAGATCGGCTAGGGACGCCGTACCCTCGTCGGTCTCGAAACGGTACTCCTTATCGATTCGAACCCACGGCAGCTTCTGCCGCCACTGCGCCAGTTCGTCGTTACGCCGCGTCAGCTCCTTCTCGGCCTTGAGCAGCTCCAGCCGGGCCGCAAGCCACTCTTCACGTGTCCCGGTCATGTGCTTCGTCATCGCTCTTCTCTCCTCCGTGTTGTTACATCGGCGGCGTGAGCCCCCCAAAGTGTTATTTCCCCTAACAGTAAATTTAAGATGCCAATTGAATTAGAGACCGGTGAATCGTCACTCACAAATATGCAATAGTGTGAGGAAGTCTTTAAATTTTTGTCTACTAGGTAAACATGGTCGATATCCACGAAGAAAGAGTGATAGACAGAGAGACCGAGAGAATATAGATTTTTTGGCGCAGTTTTTTAATTTCCTGGAGGACTTCTTGTGTGAAATTATATGGTTAAATGTCCCTGCTGTTTCAAATAGCGGTAAATAATATATAAAATATGACGGTGCCCATTGCAATACTACACAGGCTGCCCGGGTTGGAGTTATTCGTCGTGGCAGGGCCCATTCTACCCTCCAAGTATTGAAAATTCTAGGTGGTTAAATTATTACTCTCACCTGTTTGATTATGTAGAAATAGACTCTTCGTTCTACAGAATTCCTAATGTCTTTATGGTCAAGAATTGGTACAAGAGGACTCCAAAGGATTTCAAATTCACGGCCAAGTTCCCTAAAGTCATAACGCATTAGAAAAGACTGAAGGATGTTGACAACGAATTAGAACGGTTTTTTGATGCAATGGCTCCACTTTCCGATAAAATGCTCGCTCTGCTTATCCAACTTCCTCCTTCTTTGCACATTTTCGAAGGATTACAGAGCCTTAGGGAATTAGTGCCGAGATTAGACGCTCGATTCAGATATGCAATAGAAGTAAGACATACATCATGGTTTCAGGATTTGGCGTATAATTTCTTTGCAAACAATGACATATGTTTGGTTTGGAGTCAGCTAGCAATATTACAAACACCGCCGATACTCACAACCGATTTTCTATATTTAAGACTCACTGGGGATAGAAGTATTCAAGAAAAGGATTTTGGTCGAATACAAATTGATAGAGTGATTGAAATGCAAAAGTGGACCGACAATATTAAAAAAGTTCAAGAGTACGAAGAACGTATCAAACTATCAATCATTACAGCGAACAATCACTATGCTGGGTTTGGGCCCGGTACCGCGAATATATTTCGGAACATGTTGGGATTACCAGAAGCCACGTGGGTAATTGAAGCCGAAGTCGACACATAGGGGAATTTTTCAGAGAAGACGTGGGGATGGAAGTAATCGGCGGATTCATGTTTTCTTTTTGATTAATTTTTACTGCTTCTTATTGAGTCTGCCCGGCCTCCGAAACATAGACGACTTGACTGGGATCCCGACCAAAGTATATGGACCAAAAATTCCAA
Organism: Candidatus Nitrosopolaris wilkensis; assembly: GCA_003176995.1. Lineage (GTDB taxonomy): Archaea > Thermoproteota > Nitrososphaeria > Nitrososphaerales > Nitrososphaeraceae > Nitrosopolaris > Nitrosopolaris wilkesensis. Next base: position 2,344 of record QHBN01000210.1, on the reverse strand, counting down.
ATGCTTCTAGACAATAGCAAATACTGAATAAACACTCTGGGCTGGGCTGGTTTGGTTTATTTCTATCATTAATAGCAAATTCCAGATGAAAGACGAGATCTTGCCATTCTGATTCTACATAAAAAATTATCTGACTTCAATATTCATATGTTGGTATCGAATTATTAATATAGCAAAATTTGCAGCCCATGTATATGGATTAGGGGACTTCTACCAAAATACCGGGAGGTGGGGTAGCAATCCTTATCGGAGGTGTTTTAATGATATTGTTATTGTCGTTATTATTATTGCTATTATTGTGGTTGTGGTTGCCGGGGCCGCTTCCTGTAATTGAATTTTGAGAATAGCAATCGTCTACTATCTGTTTGGTTGGGGGGTCCTGGTGGGTCTTCGAAATACAAGAGTAGAATTTGTTAATTTCTTTGTCCAGAATAGGATTGCCGGTATTTACTTGTTCTTGGATGACGAACGCTCCTCCTGTGTTACCAATGTTTACCGCCATGACGGGCTTGAAATACCAATTTGTCGTTAGAAGCGATAAACCCATAATAGAAGCAATCAGTAATAGTAACAGCAAATCATCCATATCGATAGCATTTAGAAATCATCCTTATATGATTTGAGAATGCATTGACAGGTACTTTTCTCTAGCCTGATAGAAATTCAATTAGTGGTTCTGTTATCCGAATTGACTTGTGGTTCTTTTATGAAATCTCACTGTTAACAAAGATAGTAAAGACCTTCAAGTACACATGGTATTATAAATTGGAGCTCTTTGGTATGCCTTCAATCAATGATTTTATTCTAGCGTTACTTCTCGCTGATGTAATTGATCGGAGCCACTTCGTCAATTTTGTTTTGTAAATGCAAAAAACGTATACCCTTCTCTGTTGTCCTGTAAGTGTGCTTTCGCTCTTCGTATTGTATCAAACCATTTAAAAAGAATGATGCTCATCCAGGCCCAGAATTATTAGATGAAAATGTAGTGGCTTGATATAGCCAAGGATAGACATGGTGACTATCTAATATCTATGTCCCACCACTGTTTTCTGCTTTCTTCAATCTTAGATGGGACTTCCTTATTTCTAAAACAAATACAAGTGCACCGGAGACGGCCAAAATTACACCAGCTGTTTGCAATATCTGGATGTACGCGATGGGTGGCGGAGGAGCGGGGAATCTTTGAGATATCAGGACCAGGATACTCGCAAATAACACTAATGATCCTATTATTACAATGGCCACAGCATTCTTTACTATAAGTACGTTCAGAGCCAAGGTAACGCTAATTCAAAATTAGAAGGATTTATATTTTATGTGCCCTTCGATGTAACCGGAAATTTTTGAAATCATCTTCTGCAAATTCGGCTCATTGATAGGAACAGAATATGCTGGGATACATCCGGCCCAAGGAACCAATGTCCCTTGAGCCGTTGTTGAATGCCGTCATAAACATATTCACATTAAATTATATATCAATTACATATCGACATTGTTTTCACATTAGTGCAGTATTTCTTAAATAATGAACCAGAGATCAGCGCAAGCCGGCTGTTCCCATGTTGATCAATTATTTTCGATAAAAAAACAACATGATTATAATAAAAGGAAAAATCGGCACGGCCCTAATCGGGAACGGAAATCTGGATACAATTAAAGGGCGCGGCCTGAGGTTGGTCAAAAATCCTAATATGGATTATACATTTTTGTACACTAGAAATCTTTTTAGGAACAGTATGATTATTCTTGGCGTCAACGTTAGACGCGTCGGGATTCAAACCGGAGATCACCACTATAACGGAGCGGGGATTGACTGGCTATCCTACGCGTCCAATTTTCATCGCTGCGATCTTGCTTATTTATTTATTGAATTGCGGAAATCTCGAGAGATGATAGGGCTGCTGCGAATCGGATCTGTCATACCATATTTATGCAATAATGGATTGGGCATTCATATGTTGATAGCGAATTATTAAATATCATGATTTGCCATTGTCATCTGCGTTATGAAAAACGAAAACACAAGAAGAAACATAATTATGTCGATAGTATTAGCTGTCAGTATAGCCGCAACATCCTTATCTATTGTATCATTTGAACACGCAACAGCCCAGATGAGTAGTAACAGTAGTATGATGAGCGGTGCTGGCCAAAACCAATCTAGAATGATGATGGGTACTTACGGACCAAACATCACAGGATCTGTTCCTTTAGGGACAATAATAGACAAAATCATTTCATCGCAAGTGCATGTCGCTTTAGCAAACGCTTCAACCACTGCAGAGAAAGCCGTAGGAGCAAATGCACACGCGGTAGCAGTAAGAATTGGAGTAGTCCATGGATT
>QHBN01000209.1 GCA_003176995.1 Candidatus Nitrosopolaris wilkensis | reverse complement strand
CTGTGAATATGTGATTGCTCTTACGGTGGAGAAATATGGGATTCTCGCGTCGGGTTCTGGATTAGTCATTGTTTACTTTCATTTCACTTCATTCTGTTTCGTTCTTTGGCCTTCAGCCGCAATTTCAGATGTACCATTCATTACAAACAGAGACATATAACTGAGCCTGTAACGGGCCGGAGAATGGTCATATAGAGAACTGTCTATGCCGGTCTAGCCCATTATTTCCATCAAACGAATAACTGATTGGAGGGGAGCAATGGCCAGCTTTCTGATGAAACATCCTATAATCTTTAAATGGAAAAGCAGTATGATCCACAAATACGATGATTATAAAAATCCTATCATATGCCGCCGGCTTAAAGGAACTTTTATCTGCTAAACTAAATGAAATAGGATTTACAGCCGACACTGTCGATTATAGCCAAGCGTTATTACCACAACTCGAAGATGCGGATGTAATTGTAAATGGTCTAGGCGTTATAGACAGATCAATAGTAGACTCTTCTACAAAATTAAAGCTGGTTCATCAGGTCGGGATAGGCATTGATAATGTTGATGTAGATTATTGTACCTCAAAGTCGGTCTTTGTAGCAAATGTTCCTAATACTAATAATATTTCTGTGGCAGAACACACGATATTTCTGATGATATACATGGCGAAGAACATGAAAGCCGCTGAATCGAGTTTGATGAAAAGAAGGGTAATCAATGTTTTAGGGACAGAACTTTACGGAAAGACGCTGTTGATAATAGGATTAGGGGCTACCGGATCCGAAGTAGCAAAGAGAATCAAATCATTTGGCATGAAAGTCATCGCGGTAACAAAACATGCAGCTTCAAAGAAATATGATGTTATCGTGGATGATATAAGAGGACTAGAAAGCCTTTCTGAAACTATTTCTAATGCAGATTATGTTTCCCTTCATACACCACTCGATAATGAAACTTTGGGTATGATTGGGACAGAAGCAATCTGCTCAATGAAAAGTTCTGCATTTCTGATAAATGTGGCTAGAGCTGCAATTGTCGATGGTGAGGCACTCATTCGCTATATTCAAGTAACTCTCGACATGCTGTACAGTGGACCATTCCTTCGATTCATTACCATTAACTGATACTTGTCTGTGGCTCAATTTATCAACTTGTCTCCTAGATTAAATTTTGTTTGGTGTCTTAGCTTCAGCAGTAATACAATCAGTGAAACCATAGACTGGAGCAGCAAAGCTAGCATATACCATTATTTTCTCGAGTACAACTACTGCTGTATGAATGACATTTATTGGTATTAGGCCCATGGTGCTGAAATATCCTCCTAAGGACATATCACGTCTCTCTTGGTAGCGCTAATGATATTACTGCTTCTTCTACTCTTTTTTTATGTATTACCCTTCTTCTACCGATTCTCTCGCAGACTTCCAGTAAAAGTAGTGTTGATACAAACCCTGAGGCGACCCATGTAACTGACTCAAACATCTCCATGAAGTAATTACGCATCTTTATTAGATTAATCATACTCAAGCTTATTTCATACAAATCATAATCTATTATTAGATCTATTATTAGAGCGGCTGAAACAATTGTTGTGGGATAAAAATACTGATACAGGTCTAACATTTGATACGATGGAAAGTGTCGTGAATCTTAACGATACTAGATCATTGTGATAGTTTGATTGAAAGATACAATCCAGTCAAATGTTACATAGATGCTGCAAATCCGGAATTTTATAGAGCATTAATGAAATGAAGAGGTCAAGAGGATTTTGAGCTATTAAAGAAAAGAGAAATGGATATGAATCTTCCATACGGCCAATTGATGAACCCAGTACAACCTATCGCATGGCAGAAGCATGAAAGGTTCTTTAGACGTTAACGTGGAGTACGGAAAACCGCATTCATGATGAAGACAACAAGTATTAAATTTCCATGCGCAGTTATTGTTATATGTCTTTGTAGGTTGATTTTTGTCTCATGACGACACTCTTTGATGTTATTAAAGCAGGCTCTTTAGAATTGATAATAAATGACGTAATAAATCAAATCCCGACCCAGATGAAATATGTTAGGAGCACAGATGTAAAGAAATACCTTATGTATACAAATGAAGAAGACTTTGTTCTGGGATGGGTTATTGGGCGAATAGGTGCAAAATGTGAAGTTCTGTTAAGCGGTCTCCATGGATGGCGAAGCCTTGAACAGAATGAGTATCTGGAACTTGCTAATTTGGTGAATACTAAAATGCCGCAGATACGTAACAAAATCTATGAGACAGGGTGACATAATTCACAGGTTATGTCAACAGCATTACATTGAATGGTCTTTCGTAGTGCGTGAATGAGAGAACGGCAAAGGAGGAATTTAATACTTATCTTTCTATACCAAAGGATAACTTTATACCGACTCTGTACTGTCGTATTTTTCCTGTTTTGCTATCTATTTTCGCAGTTATGTCTTTAACTTCTATTCCATGGATTCCTCGAATTGTCTTGGTTGCCTCTTTAACTGCAGTCTGTGCTGCATCTTCCCATCCCTTCTCGGAACTACCAACAAGCTCTACTATTTTGGCTACTGACATACTTCTAAAGATGAGTTATCTCTTATAATAACATAGATATTCAGATCTGTAGTAGGGAACAATATGATAAATATGCAGCTGTCGTGCACAGACACAAATCACAAAAATCAACTTTGCAGGGTCGCTCGCTCAAACTGAAGTTTAGGAAGATGCTTTTTCAGCACATCAATTTCTATAATCCAGTCATTCTATAGTCTTTAGTAACAGTTAAGCCGTGATCTGGTGTGATAGTCACTGATTTAAGTGAAGAGTTTTCTGGTGGCGAAGGTAATACCTTCTCACTGGGCGATAGTGAAGAATAAATAAAGAAATAATTAGCTATTCTACCTTTATCGTTTTTCCTTTCGCCTGCTCCTTTTTCTTAAATGTTATTTCTAGTATTCCATTATTGTAAGCAGATCTGGCTGTTTCGATATCTGTTTCTGGTGGTATTTCAATAGTGCGATGGTATTTCCTTTGAGGATCTTCGCTCTTGACTTCTAAAGTGCCATCATGAACATTTATTCTAATATTGTCCTTGGGTATTCCGGGCATTTCTACTACAACTTTAACTTCCTTGTCAGTTGTAGTTACATCCACCAAAGGTTCTATCTCACCACTAATCTCAGGTCTACTAATACCACCAAATCCTCTTGATGATTTTACATTTCCAAATTCTCTTACTTTTGGTTTACCATCAGGTCCAATCGTCATCGAATATCCATAGACTATTGGTCCTACCTCTCTTACCTTTCCACCTTGTGGTGTATCATATTCTCTTACCAAATCTTTGGGTATTCTTTTTTCTATATCTTCAAACTCTCTTTCCATCTGTCGCCTCAATTGGTCAAATCCTCTGAACATATCGTCAAAGAATCCTCCTCCCAGACCCTTTCTTGCTCCCCCAAAGAATCTGCTGTACCAATCATACGGTTCTATATCATCTGAACTCAATTACAATTATTCACCTATAGGAAGTATAGTGTACCTGCTACTTAAGATTTTAGATATGCGCTTACTTATCGTCGTATAACAAGCATCATATTTATTCAATTATGAAAAGTGACCTAGTCTGATATTGATTACTTACCTACTAAGATAATACTACTTATTTTAAATAATCCTGTTCACTAATATTGCCCATGGAGATGACAAAAGAAACAACAATGATGACTGCTCACAGGTTGTCTAATGAAATAATACAATGCTCCATTTATTACAAACTGAGTCATTTACATTTGATCACAATGAGAAACGAGAGATAGAATTAATATTCAAGCGTAGAAACGCACAGAACTAATCAGTTGAATATCTATTTTTCCAGATTAAAACACACATTTAAATTGTATTAAATTAGATTAAATTGAGTTATTCATTCTCTACGAACACTGTAGATATGACCAAATGGGAAGAAAATTAGCCTAGTGGGACTACTAAGCAGATAACTAATTAGGAATTACTAATTAGAATTACTACTTTGATATGGTTCTTGACGACAACAATATACTTCAAGCTGACGCTACTGTAATTGCAGGCCTTGTTATTCTTCTAACTCTATTGTCTTTTAAACCTCCGAAACTCGAAAGACTGCCGGAATTTGTTGTTCCAGCTGGAAGGTAAGACGAAGAGAGTTAATTTTTTTAGTGAAATAAACCCCCGTAGCAACACGCTGTCGTTGAGCCCTATTTCAACGAGTAAATTTTTTAATCGATAAACGTGATTTGTACTCAAGCTTTGATACCAACTAGCCTAAATCCAAGTATCAAAGCTATCCCAACAATAGTGAAACCTGCTGCTAATAATCCTCCCTGCGTTTTTGGATTTACAGCTTTTCCTGATCTATACAGCAGGAATGCGCCAGCCATTCCAATGAACAAGATCATTGTCGTCACAATCGTTTCTCCGATCGTTTGAACGGACCTCGAAGGGACAATGAATGTACTTGTACTTACCCCTGGACCTTCTATAATCGAATTAAATACACCTGATCCTAGCAGGAAAAATATTATTAAATAAGCGACAGCAACGAAAAGGGCCAGTTGGCCAGTGTTTGGCAGCATAGGCTACCGTCAAAATATTTTCTATAAATAGGTTTGCCAGGTGATCGCAAATAGTTAAGGTATTTCCGAAAGGCCTATCCGTCACCAAAAATGGCAACACGTCTACGATAAATAACATACTTTTGTCAATCTTTTTTTTATTTCCATTCCCAATTTTTGCAGTAGTGTTATCTTCCTAGTCTCATTCATATCCAAAAACTCCAACTAGATTACTAAGGAGGGAAAATTTCCCTTTCTGAAAGCTGTACTGCAAAGGGCGGAAGTTAGTCATTTTCCTTGCTCATCCGCACCCTTGCGTTTCACCAGAGCGCTGAGCATTCATAAAGAAATTAGTTTATCTCAAGTCAACCATTATCTTTTAGCATTAAGCTTGATAGCTTCCTTTATCCAAATTATTTGTTTTTTATTGATATTTTTTTCCGAATGTATTTTAACGTGGCGAATGCCTTTTCCTGTTCCTTCTAGTAGGCGTTTTGGGTTTGGTAACAACGTACCCTTAAAAAAAGCCAGATTAATATAGGATATTGTTTCAAAACTGTAGACGGAAGCGATGTTGTTTTCGTTGTATACAAAGGTAAGGTTGCCCCATTTTATTCTCTCCACGATCTTAGGATGTACTTATAATATGATATCCCTGAGACGCAGAGCGCGCACTCTCTTGTGGCCTGGAAGCGCCGCAAAGAAACTCTCAACAACCGATTACATGACTGGCAGTCAGATTAATAGGGCTAAATCCTATATAATTTAGATCAAATCAGCTATTACAACTACTCTACCTATATTAGAGAGAAACACGTTTTGGGAGACACAAACCTTGAGAAACATTAGGCGGAGAAAATTCAAGATTTAGAACATGACGAACGGTAGCCGAACGCGGATCAAAGCTCATAGTGAATCATTTTGAAGGCTTTTGATACCTTATCTCTATAATAGACGTTATTTAGCTATGCAATACAAATACAGACCTTCTTTGGCGTCTAACGAAAAGATTGAATACTGGCTACCTTGGCTAATTATAATAGTAACTATAGGTTTTATAGTCTGTTTTGTACAACACAGTGTATGAGGTTGATTGATAAGCAACTAAATGTTCCGGAAAAGATATTAAAAATGAAGGATTTTAATGATACTTTTGAATTGGTGAAGTTAGCAGTTAACAGTAAATTCAATATGCACAGAGCAGGATTGAGCCTTATTCTCCAAGCCTTGCCTAGTAGAATCGGAGCATATCATATCCTAGGTTCTAACGTAATTGTCGTAAATAGAACTATTCTAAACATAATCCAACAGCACAAGTCAATCGAGGAGTATAATTCCTATCTCTTTATGGTACTGGTACATGAGTATCTTCATAGCTTTGGGATCATAGACGAATTAGGAGTTAGGCAAATGACATACGATCTATGTTGTTCACTTCTTGGCATAGACCATCCTGCCTCAGTAATGGCGAAGGGAGATCCTTCAACTTTGTTCCCGGAGCTTAATTTGCTCAGGGGGGAAAGGTTTGATGAGCATTTTGAAGTCACAAAGAATTTTGATAAAACAACTCAGTCTTATATACAGTAATAAGGTTGCTGAATCATTATTATAGAATACTGAAGCACTGACGAAACACCGGCCTGGTGAAACCAAAAAACGAACTAAATGACCATGAATACTTTATGATTACAAAAAAAGAAAATAGGTTTTCCTTTGATAAATGACCTTTTCGAATGCCCTTCTTATTCGTTCGTTTGTTACATGTCACCCATGCCGCCCATTCCTCCAGGTGGCATGCCACCCCCTCCTGGTGGTCCACCAGACTTCCCAGAGGCTATTACATCGTCTATCCTGAGGATCATTGATGCAACTTCTGTTGCGGATTTGATGATTTGCTCTTTAACGACAAGTGGTTCGAATATTTCCAATTTGTATATATCAGCAATTTTGCCATTCCTTACGTCAATTCCTGTCCATTTCGAACCCTTACTCTGCTTTGACCTTAAATCTGTGATCGTATCAATTGGATCCATGCCTGCGTTTTCTGCTAAAGTCAATGGAATCACTTCTAAAGATTCAGCAAACTTTTCTGCCGCTAACTGCTCCCGACCGGATAGTGTGCTTACCCAATCTCTTAGTTTTGCTGCTGCATACGCTTCTGGAGCACCCCCGCCTGCAACTATGACCGGTCTCTCGAGCACGTCTTTTGTAACCATCAAGGCGTCATGGACTGATCGCTCTGCTTCGTCAACAACTCTTTGAGATCCGCCTCGAATCAGTATAGTTACTGCCTTGGGGTGTTTGCAGCCTTCTACGAACACCCATTTGTCCGTTTCAATCTTTCGCTCTTCCACGAGATCAGCAGAACCTAGGTCTTTAGCTGTTAGGTCATCAAGGTTGCTCACCACTCGTGCGCCAGTTGCTCTTGCCAATTTCGCCATATCACTTTCTTTGACCCTACGAACTGTTAAAACTTCAGCCTTCGCAAGGTAGTGCTGAGCAATATCATCTATGCCCTTTTGGCATACAACAACATTCGCATCGGTCGCCGTTATCTTGTTAACCATATTCTTTAGCATTTTATTCTCTTCTTCTAGGAAGAGATTCATCTGGTCAGGGGAACTAATGTTTATCTTGGCATCGAACTCTGTTTTTTCAATCTCAAGAGCAGAGTTAAGAAGAGCAATTTTTGCTTTTTCAACCTTCTTTGGCATCCCTCCATGGACGACTTCTTTGTCAAGAACAATTCCCTTGATCAATTTAGTGTCATGCAGAGAACCGCCCGCCTTTTTCTCCACTTTAATATCATCAATATCTACCTTGGATACGGAATCACTTTTTTCAGAAACCTGAAGGCAGGCACTAACTACCAACTCGGCTATCTGGTCTGATTCCCTCGAGACTAGTTTTGTCTGCATAGAAGTCTTTGCGACTTTAATCAAATCTTCTTTGTCATTTTCTCTAATCTTCTGTCCCATGGTGTTGAGAATTTCAATTGCCTTTATAGCACTTTTTCTGTAGCCGTCAACAATAATCGTAGGATGGACATCCTTCACGATAAGCTCCTCTGCCTTCTCTATCAGGGCACCTGCTAGTATTACCACAGAGGATGTGCCGTCGCCTACTTCGTTATCAGTTGCCTTGCTGATCTCGACCATCATCTTGGCCGCAGGATGTTGAACATCGATTTCTTTCAAAATCGTTGCGCCATCATTTGTGATTGTTACGTCACCTAAACTGTCAACCAGCATCTTGTCCATGCCTCTAGGACCAAGACTCGTCCTTATTACTTCAGCAATCAATTTTGCGGCACTAATGTTATTCTTCTGAGCATCTCTTCCTTTTGTCTGAGTTGCGCCTTCCTTCAGTATTAATACTGGCATTCCGCCAGCTGATCCTTGTTGAATTGTAGCCATATTCATATTCCTCTTTAAAACTTATAAATTATATGGCAGAGTTTGGGATATTTTAAACTTACTGCAAATTTATCGTTGCAGCCCCTATTAGTACTCAAGTGAGGGGCCACAACAAATAATTAAGTTAGAAAAGTATTCAAAATGTTAGGACCTACATATCTTTTGAGGCAGATAATCAAAAAGGAAGTGGCAGGGATAATTACTTGAAAAGATCGTCGTATTTTCCTGTTGAAACTTCAGAGTAGATATCTTTTGAAGGTTTACCTTCAATTGTCATTCCGATGCTTTGACAAGATCCGATTACTTCCTTTACTGCACCCTGTATGTCATTAGCGTAGGAGCTATCAATTTTCATTTTGGCGATTTTAACGGCAGTTTCCATAGTTATATCTCCAGCATAGTTTGTTCCTGCCGTCCCGGAGCCTTTAGTTACACCGGATTCTTTGATTATCAGCGCAGCTGTGGGTGGAACTCCTACTTCAACAGTGAATTGCTTTGTTGTAGTATCGACCTCTACTTTTACAGGAACCTTCATTCCAGGGAAATCCTTGGTTTTTTCATTAATGGTATTTACCACTTGTAATATGTTTACTCCTATTGGACCGAGCGCCGGTCCGAGCGGAGGCCCAGCACTTGCCTCTCCACCATTAACTAAAGCAGAAACGGTTTTTTTATCGCCCATGCTTCAAAACACAGTTGAGCTGAAATATAAACGTCTTTTACAGTCACGATAGCATATATATAAACGGTGAACTTTCTGGGAGCGCCTAATTTTTCATGACGCGTATAATAGAGTTTTGGACAAGGAAACAGGACCCCAAGCACTAGACACATTCGCCATATTCACCTTCGTGGCGATCACAACCATCTTTCTGAATATGTCCAATATTCAGTTCGTTGGTAGTACAGCATTCTCATCACACTAAAAAGTCAGGCCGCGAGAACACAAAAAAACACGTACGAAATTAGTGCGACACCTTTTTCAGATAGTTTGCATCTACCGTTACGGGAATCTGGTATGGGGAATCAAGTAACACGACTGTCGCTTCTTGCTTTTCGTAATCGACTCTAGTTATTTTCGCTTTCATAGCCTTGAACGGCCCACCGATAATTTCTACTGTATCATCGACATTCAGATCTGATACCACAGGTTTTTTCACGAGGTAGCCTTCGATGTCCTTGAAGGGTAATTCTCCACGGATTTGGCCTCGCACATGACGGACACCTGCCAATGCCTCATAGGCGATGTTTGAATCAGGAGCCTCCACGATAATATATCCTTTAAAATTCTCCAGAATAAGAATTGAATGAATTCCAATCTTTTTCGCGTTAATTCTATTTTGTATAATGTTTGCCACTATGTTTTCCTGGCCACCTGTTATTCTGATAGCGAAAAATTTTGAGTCCATACCTGGTCTTGTTGTCGATTCCTGAGTAGGTGTATCTAATGTATCAGAAGGTGTATCTGATGTATCAGAAGGCTTCGTAGGGGATTCATTATCATCAAAAATATCATCAATTTCTTCAATATCTCCTTCATTCTCTTTAACGCTCATTATTTTTCAATTCAATATAGAACGGGTGTCGGATTTTATAAATTTACTTCGCTGGACAAGATCGAATATTATAATCGGTACATGTAACCATAAGATGTAGTTTGTAGCTCAATTC
>QHBN01000208.1 GCA_003176995.1 Candidatus Nitrosopolaris wilkensis | reverse complement strand
CCATTAAGTCTGGAAGTTAACGATGCACAAATCCTCGTGGTGTTGGAAAGAAATGGATCTCGAAAGACTACTATCCTTAATCTAATAGCTGACATATTGCAACCTGATCAGGGGAAAATTTTTCTTGATCAAAAGCTCTTTGTTGCAGGACCGCCCACTATTAAAGTGACTCTTTAGCATAACCACCTGTTGATATACGGCTGCTCTTCAGAGTGGGGAAATAACACATGTCTGCTAACGAACTCGTCAGATTTAATTTCACTAACAGTGGTGATTAAAGCCCAGATGCTATAACAGAGAGCAACCTCAACGTCTTTTTTGTTATACTAGAACTGAATCTTATCATAACATTGATGGTTTCTACTTAGCCACTAGAACTATAATCTAAAATAATTTATTGTTCTAATCGATTCTGACTCTGTGTCCGTCTCCTGTTGAATGCTAAATTTCTCGATACGAAGGCTAGTTTTGTCATAATTGCATTCACTGGATAAACGCTGGTGGTAGACAATGGGGCTGATGTGATGGGAAAAGTCTCTGATGTGACTGCGTCATATGAGTGCTGGGATGGTTAAGAACCCAACCATGATAAATACATGATACAATAGATCCAATTGAATCTACTGCTATCGACACTAAGAAGAACAAGTGTGTGTACACACACAAAAAATGTTATAAAATTAATATTATGATCTAGTTACGTTATGTGGCAATCGATTCTTGCGATATGGGGATGTATTCCAGAACTTACGAAGGATTGTATTGATATGACAAATTCCTCAAGTACGTATTTGGGGATAGCCGGAGGTGTCGTTATTGGTGCAGTAATCAGTTGGTGGATATATCACAGACAGAAAAACATTACACGTAAACAAGATTATACACTGCAACGAATCGAAAATCTCGAAGAGGAAAATAGAAAAATCTTGGCACATTTGGAAGCATTAGCGAACCATCACAATAATATTCTAAATAAAATTTTTCATCTAAATGAAAATATGCTTTCGTTGGATAAAAAGATCGAGTCTATGACAGAAGAGCAGAAGTAAGAGTTATTGTCTTTTGCGGTAAAAAGTCAATCCAACGAAGTCACCCTTGAGTATATTACGTCATTGGATCGATTGCGAATTTTTGTTCACAGATGGAACTATATATTAACAGATATTTCAAACAAATATCCATAAAAAAAGAAGCAAGAGGAAACAATGACGATGACTTAGGTGAAGTACAAGAAATAGGTCAGATATATATTGTGACCCAAAAGAAACTCCCACGACAGATTTGGGTCAAATTTGGGTCAAATTCTATAAATATTATGTGATCTGCTTCCCGTTAATGACAGAAAATGATGGAAATATAATAACAGCGATTTGCTATAATTGTAGTAAGCAGTTTAAATCTATCCGTGCGATCAGTATGCATTTAAAATTGACAGGAGGACGCCATGTTGTGAATTTCATCGACCATCGAAATTACGATAAGAATACTGGGATGGTGGGAATTAAAAAGTGAATGCTGGCACCCTCTGCCACTTATTTGTACCTGTCTCCTATCCTACCGTTTTAATCGCTGGTCTCATTGTAGCGAGTTTATTTTCTTTAATATTGCTTTCGCGGCAGGTTTAATGAGGCTCCGACCTGAGCTAAATTCTCTAGCACCTTTAACAATCAACCACTTTCAATATCTTCTTCTTCTATTTCATGTATTTTATAGGTTATAGTAGACCCTGAAATGTCGTCCTCCAAGGCCGATTCTGCGGGTCTTGTTGCACAAATCTATAAACTAATGGAAGACCTGTTATTCAGCCCAAACAGTTCCTGCTGGTTTTTTGATTTGATAATGAGAAAATTTTCCGTCCTTCTGTGCTCCAAGTCATGATACTGTAATCTCGTTCTTGCTCCATCTTCGAATATTATTAAGTATATTTCAAAGTCTTTAGTCAATCGCTCAGTAATCATTCTCTTAACTTGGACTTTTCCTTCGCATATCCGAATCGCGTATTTTCTTTTTCTCCATAGCTAATTATGAATAAGTAGATTAATAATAATATCTAACCACCACAAAAGGTATACTGAAACCCTCCATAATAATATCATCATTGGATTAGAATCTAGTAGAGGTCGTTGTCCTGAATCCATGTCTGTGAGTATAGATGACATAATTAACAACGCAGAAAATTTAGCCGCATAAATAAATGATATTTAATATGTGTCCGTCATTTGTGTAAATAATACGATAGAATGAAACAGATCTTTACAATTGGTCATTCAAATCGGACATGGAGTGACTTTGCTTCCATGCTCGTTAAAAATTGTATAACAATGATTGTAGATGTACTTCGTTTTCCCGGATCAAGAAGATACCCTCATTTTAACAAAGCAAGTATGATAAAGTCACTTACTGATGAAAACCTCAAATATGTTCAACACATTATGCGGTATCAACGTAGTGTTTATGTGTTTGGTAACTACTGCTAACGACGACGTCTTTACTTTTTCCTGTTCTAGTAGCCAGCTTCTATTCTTGGAAATAGAAATCGTTTTTCACTAGTAACTGACGGGATGATTGAAATAAGCAGCAAAATACTCATTCGTAAAATTCCATGGAAGGAACACCAAGAATCATTATTGGTATAACTATCTGTATTCTGAAACATATCCTTGAATTGCAGTTACGCATCCTGCACAGTGCCTTCCTCCTATTTTTATTACTGTTCGTTTAGTAGTTGTTGCTGATGTTGTCTAGCTGCCACTATTACTATTGTTGCGATCTTCTATCTGGGCATCTTTTGCTGCTGGCTGCGCTGCACGAGTCATTACGTCTCTCTCTTAATAGATTTATACATACACATATTTAAAATCAGAATCTTACAATTGTAAAATCTAGGACGGCGGCCTGTAATTTTTCTCATTTCTAATTTAAAACCTGTACGATCGGTCATTGTACCACAAAAGACATTAATAATGCTTTTACATACAGCACCTATTGCCAACGAATAAAACGATTGTCTTTGGACTTCTAGCAGCAGGCGTGGCGTCAATGATCTTTGCGGCTGGTTGGGGAATTACAAACGCTTATGCGCAAGCAAATAATGTATCTTCATCAAAAGCTGCAGCACCTGGCGGTATGCAAGGAACAGTAGTAAGAGACTCTGCTGTAATATTGCTTGAAGGAAAAACAATTCCAGCTAACGATTTCATACATCTCTATGATACAACACCTTACATGATAAAGGTTGGACATATAGCTGCCAAGCTTCCATGTGATGCATCTTCGACATCATCATTGAAAATACTTATTGGACAGGCTCCAAATCTTAAACCTGCGGCCCTCGAATTCGTTAATCCATTGTCCACACCGGGCAAAATGTGTCTTTACCATGTAGATGTTGCTTCGCAACCTGGTGGACAAGCTGGCATAATAACGGATATAGCAATCCAGAACCCAACAAGTACAACAATGGCCTTCCCACCTACTAGTACCGTGGTTATAGGTGTCGACGAAATTATGCCTGGTGCTGAAATGGCTGGCGGAGCCAATATGACTACGAGTTAGTAAGGAGATAGACGAAAAAGTTAGAGGTATGGAATAGAAACAGTCTATTATGCAATAGAGGCACCTTCTTTTTTTGGTGACTTTCGCCACAATATTTAATTTGACTTTTTTGAACAAGTATAGGGGCAGCTAATAATGATCCTCAACGGACCATTTTAGAGAGTGTAATTGTTCTTAAATCTGATCTAGGCGTGCATTAAAAGGTCAAGAGATAGGTAGAGCAAAAAAAGTAACTCAAAAGGACTTCAATTTTGTCGAACTATAGTAGAGTAACTAAGACTATACTAGACTACTAGCCTGACTATGGGGGGGCTCTAACTTCCAATTTGACACAGCACTTTTACAAAGCTGTATATACCCTGCAGCAATTTGGTTATATACAATGAGAACGAAAACAATCTCGAGTACCGCATTTGCGGCAACGTTATTAGTACTAGCATTTGCTGCATCTGGCTTGGTCAATCCAGCATCTGCACAACAACAAAAATTCACAGCAAAATTGTCGGGCAACACTGAAGTACCTCCTGTAAATACCGCTGGAGCAGGCCTAGCTAGCTTCCAGCTCAGTGCCGATGGGAAATCGCTAAACTATCAACTTAACGTCACAAAAATGAGCAGTGTCATGGGAGCTCACATTCATAATGGTAAGCAAGGACAAAATGGACCCGTCGTAGCCGGCTTATTCAACCCTACAATGAGTGGACCCGCAACAGGCGCAGTCAATGGCCAGCTATCAAAAGGAACGATAACTTCTACTGATCTCACAGGACCGTTGGGTGGTAAACAGGTATCTGACCTAGTTAATCTCCTAAAGAGTGGAGGAGCGTATGTCAACGTTCACACAACCCAAAATCAAAATGGAGAGATTCGAGGACAAATAACATCTGGAACAGCTAGTTCGGCATCAACAGCAACAGCAACAACGGCAGCAACAACAACGACACCACCACCGTCACCGTCGACATCCTCAACTCCAAAATACTAAAACAAGAACAAAAAATGGGCTCTCATTTCTCTTTATTTATTTATTTATCTAATCTAACATTATAGTTTTTATATACAGTAAAAGCAGACATTATTATCAGAGTCCGTCAACCAGTTGAACCTGTTGAGGATGATCTCAAGAAACTTCGTCATGCATTCTCTTCTAATTAGGATGATTTCGATTTTCAATATTATTATAGTCACCCGTTTTGATTTTTGAAACATTGAGGAGTTTTCAAGGCCAGCACATAGCTACCAGTCCGCTGCTCGACCTGTGGATTCTGCTCTGAACTTGCCTTTCCAAACTTCCAAGTGTTCTAACTAGACATATTACATTGTGATATTTGTCCGACCACCTTAAATCCACTTTTCTCAGGCTCCAAACACGTATTATTAACACATCAGCACGTACGGGTCGTTTCGTGCCACCGGGGTATTCGGCCAAATAACTGCTTCCTATTGCCAGGGTTAAACTGTTGGAATAATGGGGTAGAGGGCAGTTATTAGTACTTGCAGTTTCAGTCTGTGCTAGTGATTATGGGTTGCAAGTCTAGAAAAATTATCCTTGAATTGGCAAAATAATGAAAATCTTTGAGCATCCCCGCGATTCCAACCCTTAGACGCGCTTGATACACGATACTATCCTCGTATCTGGACATATCAAAATAGTTTTTGTTTGCAACAGAAACAGCTTAATGTTTAAGACAAATTATTTTTTCCAAACATGACAGCCATATAATCAATTAATAATACCCTTTTTGTATTACTAATATTCATTAGAATAGTTCTATTGATACTGGTTATATATTCATTTTGAGTAGGCTTGTCTGTCTATACTAGTATTGGAAGCTTAAAAAAATGGATTTTTATGAGGTTAATTTATGAGAATGAAATCTATTATATGATTTAAGAGGCATTATTTTCAATGATGATAAACAATAGCATTATTTTTTAGGCAGTCACTTACGCGACGGCAATGAAGCCGTGCTAGATTCAGTCACGAAAGATGGACTTAATATACAGTTATCTGCCCAAAAAGACAAACGTAAAGGAGCTAAATGTAGAAATCCGAAGCAAAAGGTCGCTATTCCCAGGTTATTCACTCGAGACAGCAAAAAGATTCGATAATAAGTCGATTGCTTATAGAAATTTAGGTTTGATTGTTATTGGCGAGGGGGACTGCAGTATCAAACCTACATTACCCGTTTTCGAGAAAGTGCCAATGATGCAATAACTATTCCAGCTATCCCTGCCCCTATACCAACCATTCCAATCAAGTAGGATCGATCTGCCGCACTCTTTACATCTTGAACTGATTTCATGGTATCCGCATTGCTCTTAGCAACCGAACCTATCACGCTTTTTACCGAATCAATCTGATTAGCAAGTTGACTAACAATACCCTGTAGCTGTGGTCCTATATTGTTTGTGTTAGTGCTAGTGCTGCCACCTGCGACTGTAGCATCTGTGCCAGAACCAGTTACTGTATCCGGGAAGGCCAGTTTCTGACTACTGTCTACTAGATCGAGAGGTAATTGGGAACTAATCTTCTGCCCTTGTATCGTCCCATTGAGAACAACGTAATAGGATCCAACTCTACTTGGGATCATCTTGCCAAGATATAACCCGTCGGTTGCTGGAGATGGTAAAAAATCAAGCGACTTCGTTACTCCACCATACTTTACAAGTATGTTCATATTGGCCAAGGCATTAATTATAGGTGTCTGAGTTTTGCCACTCGTCTGGTTAACGTCAACTATTACGCTGTTAAGTAGACCTGTTAACGGCGGTTCATCGCTCCAACCAACTTGCACTTGGATACTGCCAAACTTTTTAGTTATGTGGGCCGAAGCTACCTTGATAAGAACATTAAGAGATAGAACCACCAACACAATCAAAAAGCAGATAATTAATGCAGGAAATGCACGAATACTAAGCTGGAGCATGACGAACTGATATTTCCTCAAGGATCTATGTAGGATATTATGTATTAATGTTTATGGTGTAATCGTCGAATAACTAACTGCAATCAACTATTATCAACAGATAAATAGGCGGACAACAACACTTGATTCGATACTTGCACTAGTAAAACAGAAAAAATCTTATATTATGTAAGCCATATAAAAATTAAGGACAACCCTTGATTACGCAGAAGAGGAGGAAATTTGATTATTATTTCGCGATACTGGCTATCGCAGCTTCGATATCATTAGCTTCACCAATGCTTCCATTGATACCTAAAGCTTACGCTCATGCGTTTGTAATAGGAAGCGATCCGTCCCCGTCTCAGTCATTATCTAAGCCCCCATCTAAAGTAGTCGTCCACCTAAGTGAACCGGTAGACAGTCATTATAGTTCAATAAAAGTCCTGGATGCAGGCGGGAAGGAAATTGATATCAAAGATGACCACTATGTCAATGGCGATCATACTACTTTAAGCGTTACATTCCCGCAAGGGGTCAGAGATGGAATATATACGGTTTCTACAAAAATGCTTTCTGAAACGGATGGGCATGTTACAGAAAATGCATTCGTATTTGGGGTCGGACAGGTCACAATCTCTAACGCTATTGCAAACGGTGGTAATGGTCAATCTTCTCAGCTCTATCTCCCAGAAGCATTTGCTAGATTCCCAACACTTGTCGGCCAAGTTATTGTAGTTGGTGGAGCTTTCGCAACATTGTGGTTGTGGAAACCAGTAACTAAAATCGATTGGTTTTCAGGTGCAATAAAGGAAATGCGTCGAATGATTGATAAAAGAATTGCAATTCTGATGATTATCGGCTCTGGCATACTTATAGCCTCTGACTTTGGAATGATCTACGCTGAGGCCAAGTCACTAGATGTCGGGATAGTCGATGCTATTGCAACGAAATTTGGTGGAGTTTGGGTTGTCAGATTAGTGACATCGTTCGTTTTAATCGGCTTGTCTACTGTTTTGTTTCGTGATCAAAGAAAAAATAAAGGCATAATCACCCAAAATAGAATTATCTATGGATTGCTCGGGGTAGGACTAATTGCATTAGTAACCACTAGTGTAATTGGTCATGGAGCATCCCTAAATCCTGCGTCAATACCAATCTTGATAGATTTTACACACAACTTGGCTGCTTCGTTGTGGATAGGTGGTGTAATATATCTTGCATTTGTCGTAGTTCCTGCTGTTAAGCGATCCCAAACAGATGGATATGTCAAGGCATCCCTTCTGTCGCTTATTATCCCACGGTTTTCAACAATTCCTGTTGTAATTCTTGGGATTATCGTAATTACCGGACCGTTCTTGCTCTACCTTCTTGAACCCAATCTTGCATTAACACTAGCGTCGTTGTATGGAAAGGCATTGATTGCCAAGCTCATTCTCGCAGCCGTGATGATAGGGATTGGAGCTTATAATCAAATGATTATTCAAAGAGATAATCTGAAAGGGGTACTTGTAGCACCCACTGCTAGCATTGCCGGAGGGGGTGGTCAATCCAAAATAGATAAATCAGTTGCCAAGAAAGGATCCGAATCTGAAAGTGGGTCTAGTAACCATAATCTTAATGGCAACGCAGTTATTTCAAAATTTGGCAAGACTACAAAAGCAGAAGCATTTGTAGGTGTGGCATTGTTGGCCGCTGTTGCAGTACTCGTTAATACTGGATTGCCTGCAGGTGAATTTCAGACCCAACTACAACAGCTACAGCAACAACAACAACAAAACCTCCCAGGCTTGAATATAGCAAATGCAATTACGACACAGCAGCAGGGTTTTACAACGACGAATTTTGTTGAGAATAACGATAGAGTAACCCTATCAATTAATCCTTATACGCCGGGAAATAATAATTTTAAAATTTCATATACTGATTCCAACGGAAATCCAATTGATATATCGTCTGTTCAGCTAAGATACACCCAAACTGAGAAGGGGATTGGACCAATAACTGTAGACGCAAATAAAGCCTCAAAAGGGATATTTTCAGTTAATGCTGCATTTGGACTTGCCGGACCATGGAATCTACAAATTGAAGCAATGCAGGCAAAGGCGAACGCACTTGATATAGTTACAGAATACAATCTGTTTGTTAAACCCAAATTAGGAGATTTCGTCTTCAGCGTTAAAGAATACAAGATGCCTGCAAATAATGCTCAACCATTATTCATTCTTTATGACAAAAGCAGAAACCTAATTTGGACAGGGGATAGTAGCATAAACAGTGGTAGGATTTTTGACTTTAATCCGAACACGACCAAATATACTGAGCATAAAACTGCTGGTACGACTCTAATTACTTCCATGGCACTAGATCCCTCAAGTAATGATATCTGGTTTATCGATCCTATAAATAAAGATCTTGGTATTTACAAGCCAGGAACTAACACAGCACAGTTGTACAAGATACCAGTTCAAGGAGTACCATCTGGGATAGCCGTGGACTCAAACTCGACTAATGTTTGGATTTCTCTGGCAAGTGCTAATGAGATCTTGAGATTCGATATTCAATCGAAGAGCTTCTCAACACCGATAAAACTCCCAAGCATCAATGCTGCTCCGCTAGGAATAATCATAGACCAGTCTGGTCAAATATGGATAGCGGAATCAGGAATAGGAAAATTAGCCAACATAGATCCCACGAAAAACTACAAAGTGAGCGAATATGCTCCTGTTGCAGGTACAAATAATACACTTAAAAGCCCTACTGCCCTGTTCGCTGATCCGACAATTGGAGATATCTATATCTCTGAACATGATGGCCACGCAGTTTCTATTTTTAACCCTATACTGAAGACTTTTAATCAATACCCGCCCCTCGATCCAAACGGGCTTCCATTTGGAATGACGCTAGACAATAATCGTAATTTATGGGTGGCAGAACACACAATAAACAAAATAGCGGTGATAGACCCTAGGACAGGAGAAAATAAAGAAGTCAATATTCCTCAACAATCACCGTTTGTTCAGTGGATAACATCTGATTCTCACGGTAATGTTTGGTTGGCAGAACAGAGAGGGAATTCACTCGCTGTAATAACTAGCACTGCAAAGCCATCGCTGTCCAACTCTATAGCAAGCCTACCAGGTGCTAGTTCTACTAACAAAGTTAATAACAATCAAGCAAGCATTCCTTCACTGGGATTCAGCTATGCCGAGATAGTAGGCCCTTCTGTTGCAGCTAGTATTATAGTAAGTGCCCTATTCTATGCCAAGACCGTGATGGATTTGAAGCATAGCGAACAACTAGTGAGAAAAAACGGCGTTAGACCAAGTCATTAACTATTACCTAGTCATAAATAATGGTTTGTAGTTACTTATATGAAGCCATATAATTACATATATTAATGGTTATACACAACTTGTGTAAAACCCTTACCTAAATATGACTAACTCTTTTTTGCGATATAATTTGCATATGAGTTTTTACAAAAGTTTGTGGTGTTTGCTACATCCTCGACGTAATTTAATAAATGGTTTGGGTCAAATCTTAATCTGTCTCCTAACAGCACCGTCGCATATTGCCGAAGCTGATTCACCTTTTCTACCAATTCAGTAATACCATTATCTAATTTTCTCAAATCTTCATCTGAACTCAAGTATCTCTGTCTGTCTAAGGAAATGGAAAACGCCAATAAGAGCATTGCGTTAATTTTGCTTGGTAATTTTTGAAATAAATTTGAAAGCAATCATATGTTATTTTATAGAAACTATTTTAATCATTTGATACTACAAACCGCTATAACGTTGCCACTTTGCCCAAAGGACAAAACATTTTGACGTATATCCTACATCTATTTTCGTTCTTGGTCGATTCCATATCAGAAATTCTTTAAGATTAGGTTCACCCTTAAACTAACGACCTTATAGTGAGTTCTTTTTTGAGTCGTAATCTATTAGAGGTATAAACCTTTATACTTCATTTCGTTAAAAAACGTGTGATTACAATTAGGATAGCAATGATTCTCGCAATAGCGCTATTTGGTGTATTAGTGATTTCCGCAGTGTGGCAGTTGCACCAGGAGCATTTGCGTCTGGCGGCCTAATGTCATTGGTTGCCCACGGTTCACATGATATTTACTTAACTAGTAATAATCCTCTTAGTGAGGAAGTCCCTGGGCTTGGCGGGAATAATACAGGGAATAAATGACCTCCTGCTGCGAAAAGTTTATCTACTAAACCCGGCTGATTTTGTTTTATTGAAAACTATGTTAAGAAACTCCTGATTATTTCAACCGTTCTATTTACACTCTTCTTGACATACGTGAATTTCCATCCTGATACTTATGCTCAGACAAAAGTGAAGACCTTCAAGTTCCTTACTATTTTTATTAATCTAACGAAAGATGGCAGTGTGCAGCAGTTTTCTTCGCAAAATACGATCACTGGGACCAATGCCCAATTGAGAACCGCTTATGCAGCATTAGTAAAAGGCCAGATTTTAAATAAAAATGTGGTTGCTACGACCTTCTTAGGAGACGATAATAAGACACAGGAAGTTTATGGTAAAGGTCAGGCAACGCCAGCCGTATTTAGCAAGAATTTTAATACCACGCTGACAACGAAGGCGGTAGGGGGCATTCAAGAAGGCGATCCGGCCGCAGGACCACCACCCCAAAAAGTATGGGTAACTATTTGTACTGTGGATAAATGTCGCTCAACCCACGGCACTCTCGGTCCTCCTTCAGTGCAGTGAGAGCGTTATAAGGCCCAGCTATAGTTTTACAAGAACCTTTAGAGTACTACTTGTTTTTATGACTGGTTGTTCAGGTGAAGGTGGCCCAAATTGCACTGTTTTGTTGCATACTTTATCGAACAAATCATAGAGAAAGAGTCATATGGGGTAGTCTAAATTTAGAAGCTTAATAAAAATGACATCAATATCTTCTTGATGGTCGAACCGAAAACGCTAATAAAGAATACAATTCAAATAATCCAGAATTTTCAGAAGATTAGACATCAAATAATGGACGAACACTTTAATTTTGATAAGATAAAGGATTCGCGAATTACCGTCTTTACTAATTGTATTGTGGCATTAGATGGTGTCTGCATTTGTTTTATTGTTCGAAACTTTGAATTGTGTACAACTCACAAAAAGACAGTGATGATGGTGCTGCTAGTTCGATAGTCCCTGTGCTTGACAACGACGCAAAACAACATTGATGATGTTGGAGTGCATTTTGTTGTAGACGTGAGACACGCATAGATACAGTGGTTAGTAGCCGAGATTCGCTCAATTCTATTATCATACCTTATTCCATTACGATGGTGACTGACTGTAGTAGTGAGTAAACAGCAGTTATAATATTGCTCATAAATCCATCTATGTTCTTGAACTTGTTTACCGTTTACGGTAATAAAACGATAGTCATGAAACGTCGTTTCATTGTCTTGTAAAAGCCAATTAAACGTCGTATAATTTGCTTGTAAGACTCGTATTTTACAGCTAATTTCGAAGTCATCTTTTATTTAATATTTTTATTTAATATCTTAGGAGTCGAGCTCCACAAGGCTAAGTTTTAAAATGCAACAAAGGTGTCGTCGAAGTTGTCATTGTGGTGAAGCCGATTGTGCTAAGCTTCCCTTACGGGCAACGACCTGGTGGGGATTGAGTAGACACAAATCCAGAGCTTTGATCCGTTGAGGATATTGAGCAACTGGATTGAGAGCCGCTTGAACTACTTGAAATAGTCACACCAGCCCCAGATTGGCCATCTGTTGAACAAGTCCCGCCATTGAGTGGAGCAGAGCAAGATGACCCAGATAGTGTGCTTTGCCTGAACTATTCGAACTAGTAGAACAGCTGCCTTTGCTGCCGCTGATGCTTGTAGATGAACTAGGAGTTTTACCTGCGGAAGAGCTACTACTACAGCTATATGCTTTTGCGACATTCGGCGTCATTGTTGGGCTAAAATCATAGCCAATATACTGGCTGTAGAAATGATCATAGCCATCAACAGAGTTACCTTATCATACATGTTATAGCACTTACTCATGTGTAAAAGCAGAGTGTAAAATTATACTGAGTTTCCTACTCTCTATAAGGAAGCACATAGCCTGAAGTCAGGCGTTTTTTTTAGGAATTAAGCGTCCTTCTGGATGTCCTGACCCTGGACAATGCACATGTAACGCTGTTAGTGGTGTCATGACAGACCATGCAATGCAAGCACCATTCAATAGGATAAACAACGGCTGCACTGAATCTGGGCCTTTCTAATTTTTTTAAATGGCGTATAGGAATACAACGAAATGATCACCGTACTACCAAAACTAAGCTAACAAGACACCAAGTTAACCAGACTAGGTAGTTAACTATTAATCTTCTTCATTACTTTGATTACTAAATCTCTGTTTTTGAGTCTATACGTTTGATTCCTACCCACCCCAACTGATATTATCCCTCCTTCTCTGAGCCGGGAAAGATGCCATGATACGGTTGAACGTACTTTTTTGGTAAATTGTACTATATCTTTGAAAGTACGAGAATCATCTTGAAGTAAGAACCGCACGATTTGTCTGGCAGTCCTGCGTCTTATGAACTCGATGACACGTAATTCTCGAGCTGCTATGCTCAAAGGGTAAAACCTTGTACTCCTCCTATGAGATCTGCTGACTTTGATCCGTTTTGAATTTTCAAGTTTTTTTAGATGATATGCCATCACTCCATTCGAAAATCCAGTCGCTCGTAGAAGTTCTCTATATCGAATCCCTGGAGAATTGGTAATCCGTTTCAAAAGTTTACGTTTGGTCTTATCTGCTACAGATTTGGTCCTACTGTCGGCTCTCAACTTAGATTGTCCTTGATATTCCATCCATTCCTTAAAATCCTGTATGTGTAACTTGCACCGAAATTATTAAAGTTGTACCTGACGAGCAATTTCGAATTATTCGCGGAAGCTTTCATTTCTAACTCATATCTCTTGTTTACATCCTGCGTTAATATTCAAACGTAGTACAAGTATCGAATTATTATATTTAAGTATGATGCTACTATCTAATGTGTTTGTGTTCCTACAATCGATGGTTTTAGAACCCTTGGCAGAGGAATTCCGTATCTAAAGTGATTCAAGAGCTTCAAAGACAATCACTTTATACTTTGCTAAATGCTGATATAGCGTCTGGTGGACTTTACAACTAATAGTCGAGCATGTTAAAAACTTGTAGATTTGATAATTTTGGGTATCTTCTTAATGTTTGTGGTTGGCACGATCGGAATGGATCATTCCCAGACGATGCCGGTTAAGCTAAATCCTCAGCCCACCTTTGCATCTAGTAACAATAACAATGGTTCTAAAATAAGTGTTAATAAAACTAATGGTCAATATTCGAATGCGAACAATACTCAAGAGTGGAGAGATCCAGAAAAGAATCTCAAAATTCACTTTATGTATTTGCCTGAATATCCTCTTGCAGGCAACACCACTTCTCTAAAATTTGATGTACAAAGTTTACAAACAGGGAACAATATGAGAAATCTATTTGCAGGCATTATTATAACAAACAACCTCACGATTGCTAAAATTGATGGCATAAATGATACTAATGGGGAGTTCTCGAAATTTATGAAGATCTCAGCTCCTAACGGGGTTTTCTCTTTGAACTACCGATTTTTGGAAGAAGGGACACATCAAGTGATTTTTAATGTACATTCCGGGAATTTCTCTCTTGCACTGGCATCATTTAGCGTATTCGTTCAACCCGTTGTATGAAAATTCCCACAGGTTCTTAATTTATTAGAAATTAGGAACCTGGTCTCAAGTATTATGTGGTTTATATATTATAGATTCCAAGTCGCATAGATCATCAGTGAGACCACAGCCACCATTCATCCTTTCGAATACAAATCCCAGTCGCGATGGTAGAACTTAGTAGCCCGATCTTGAAGAAATTAGAAGCCGTATTCTCCGCTATATGGACATTTTTTTGCACTCCTAGCAGATGGTACGCGTATCAAATTAGCTACTGTTGCTTGTGATAGGAACAGTGAGGTTAACTGAAGCTAAGGCGAGGGTGTGATTATTGTGTGAGCGTAAATTAACTATCACTTGATGCGTACCTTCATTCAGAAATGGGCACTTTATGGAGAATTCGCCATTTGAGGCAGTTATATTACTAAATTTGAGGGTCGGATCTGGGTTGTTTATTACCGTGACATCTGCAATCACATTTTTTAGATTATTACCTGTTTTCAAATCGTCCACAGNNCAGTAAAATTTAATTCATTTAAATTGTTAATTGTACGCTTATTTAGTTCTTAGATAAAATGGATTTTAACATTGTTTAGTTTGTCTACCCAATCTTGGGTATTGCTATTAGCAATGATAGTTGCGTAGGCACCAGTATTTGTGAAGGTGTATGTTGTCATCATAACTACCAGGAGCAAAACACTCAATCTAGCAGAAGACAATAAAAGACAGTTAAATGCTGCCAACAGCTGAAAAAAAATATGCACTTATATAAATAAGAAATGGTTGTGGATTATATGCTAGGAAAAGCACGAATTTATACTCAATTAACTATCTATAAAAATAATAAATAAAACATTTTGTTGGTGAAACCAAGCTCCCATATGAACGAATTCGGATTTAGGTAAAGATCGAATAAATTAAGCTAAGGCTCAAAAGCTGTTTATTTTATTTTATTCTGACAATGTGTACCCTCTTGTTAAACTGCCCCTATATCGTGAAGCTACGAACAGGAGGTGCTATATTCTTAAGTATTGAAAAGACAGAGACAGTTCAGGTGTGTTCTTTGCTGCAGACGACGATTTCTACCTATGTCGCATTATTTAACATTTATGAAGATAAGATAGCACAAGGCTATTCCAAGCATTAATTCGGGCAGCGGAGGGACAAGCCACTATTGTTTCCTTATGGTCGATAATCCAGTCTTCTTTGATGTTTGTCCTCCGACTGTGAGTTGCGTTCCACCCATAACAAAAAAACTACCTTAGGGATACAAAAAATATTAATCCCATTTATTATTTTCTACTGTTCTCAATATACGATACATACTTCCATTTTTCGTTTGGAAAGAAGGAAGTTTAACGCCCACACGCTACTAAATTAAGATACTAGCCATTCTGCTCATGTACTTTTCGGCAATGACTCTGGTTCATTCGCGAGGTTTCTGATTTTAATTTTCTGTAGTACTGATTTTGTGCCTATACTACCAAGTAGGACAGCTATCGACAAGATGACGATGGTTCCCCCAGGCGCTAAATTCATAAAATAGGATGTTACTATGCCTCCTAATACTGACGAAACTGCAATTATAATAGATATCATTGCTGTTTTCTTAAACCCCTTTCCAAACATCATCGCAGTAATGTTTGGAATCACAATTAATGATGATATTAGCAGAACTCCAACTAAGCGAAGGGATGAGATTACAGCTAGACTAGCAAGACCTATAAATAGATAGTTTAGCCTTGTCACATTTATTCCACTAACTCTTGCCTGATCTTCATTAAATGTGATATACATAAGCTGATTATAGAGTTTGAATATTATCAAAAGTACTACAGTACTTAACATTAAAATCATCAGTTGATCTTGCATACTTATCAGCAAAATACTTCCAAAGAGGAAGCTTTCTAAGTCAAGATTAAAGCCTCCTGCCAAACCTATTAGTACGATTCCCATTGCAAGTCCAGAGGACAACATTACCGCAACCGCGGCGTCGGGAGGAATTTTTGTAGATTGTCGTAACTTAGTAACTCCTAGAGATGCAAGAACCGATACTAGTAGTGCAGTCCATATTGGATACGTGTTCGTAAACAAACCCACAGCTATTCCACCGAAAGCCGCATGGGAAAGAGCGTCACCGAATAATGATTGTCTTCTCAATACAAGAAAAAGTCCTACTACTGAGCAGGTTACTGCAACGACGACACCCGATAAAAGAGCACGTTGCATAAAACTGTATTGAAGGATTTCAAAAACCATTTTTGGCTTGATACTACCCTTTCATTTCATCGTGACGCGAATTGGCATCTTCCGGACCGTAGCCTGAATTAAGACCCTTGTTTTGATTTGAATGCGAACGCATATGTAATTGCATACTCGATTCAGAATACATTCGAATCAATTCATTGCTCCCAAAGAATTCACTAGTATCGCCGTGAAAAAACATGCTTCTATTAAGACACATTACCTTATTTGCTATTTTATTTACTGCATCTAGATCGTGCGAAGCCCATATTATAGATAGGTTGTTTTTTAGATTCAGGTTCTTTACCAGTGTATAGAATTTGTTCTGTGTCTCCACATCAACACTTGTTGTGGGTTCGTCCAAAATTAATAACTTAGGTTCGCTAACCAGAGCTTTGGCAATGAGTAATCTCTGTTGTTGTCCACCAGAAAGTTCGCCTATTCTCCTATGGTTCTGACCCGAAAGGTCAACCATTTCGAGAGCAGAAGATACCTTCTCTTTTGAACCATTTCTTTTTCCAATCAATCCTAATGAAACAATTTCCTGTACCGTAGCAGGAAACCCTTGTTCGATTGATTTTTGCTGTGGAATGTAACCTATGCTCTGAAGAATGAGATTATTATTCTTTCTAATGTCATGACCGAATATTCTTACTTCACCTTGGTAGTCCTTAAATAATCCGAGCATACAGCTAAAAAGAGTAGTTTTGCCAGCTCCGTTAGGACCAATAACTCCTAACAAGTCTCCCTTATTAACACTGAATGAAATATTGTCTAATACATTAGAAGAAAAAGATGTGGAACTGACTTTGTAGGTGTAAGTCAGGTTCTTGACGGATACCGCTACTAGATCTTGCATTGGAGCCCCACTTTAAAGGCAGCAAGGTCTTGATACATCTTATCTAAATATCCAATGCCTGCCTTTTGTTCTGTGGCGTTTATGCGTTCTACAGGACTAAGTACCATTACCTTTGAGCCTGGAATCTGTTCTGCTATAGCTTGAGATGATCTAGGATCAATCAGGTCTTCGTTATAAATCACCTTTAGCCCCAAATTCTTTGCCAGGTTCACCACTTCTACTAATTTTTGTGGAAGTACTTCTCCACTGGGTGTAAGTCCTTCATGTATAGGGTGCTGTGTTAAACCGTAATGGGCGGCAAAATAGCCAAATGCGAGATGAAATGGTATGAAGTCTCTTTTTGGACAGTTGGAGCTAGAGAGGTTGCCTCTAAAAGCAGTATCGACCTTATTAAGTTGTCCTATAAAATTTTGAGCGTTCTGATTATAATATGCGGTATTCTTGGGATCTACCTTCTCTAAACCATCTCGAATGTTTTGAACTTGCTGAATAGCTAGTACTGGGTCTAGCCAAATATGTGGATCGTTTGGTCCTTTTATGTCAATATCATTTGGATTTGCTAATAGATTTATTCCTTTACTTGTATCAACTGCATTCTGTGGAGTGAGGTTGTGTATCCAAGGTTCTTCCATAGAAGCACCATTATATACCAATAGATTCGCTGAGTTTGCTTTCTGGATCTCTTGTATTGTCGGATCAAAATTATGTGGTTCTGCACCAACAGGTATAAGAACGGACGCATCAATCCTGTCTCCTCCGACTGCCTTAACAAGTTCATAAATTGGAAAGAACGATGCAACGACATTAATTTTAGCTAGGTTAGGCTGCAGGCCTGCGTTCATTGTAGGGGTGGTGTTCTTTGAACTTATGGTTGGATTAGTCGAAGTCTTATTAACGGTCTGATTTGCTGTTACTTTGTTATTAGAAGTCGAATTTGTACCTACCGCCTTCAAAGGTGTTATAGCTATTGTTGTTGTCATTGCAATTAAGAGAACGGGAGTCAGTAGAGCTATCGAAGCTTTCAAAATTTGATTCCTACTTTCAACTCACCTTGTTATTAACATATAAACTTTTGTTATTAACAATCATACCAACGTTTATAAATATTTTATTAATACCAATAGATAGTCTACAAATTAACTAATAATCAATAACTGGAACTTCAGGGATCTTAGTCTCGTAGGACTGGACTAACATAGTTTCGAAAAAACACCCGACATTAGCTTGATATATCGTCAGATATGGTTATGTCTATTATGATTCATTATAGTTATTAGAGCGGCATTCTTTGCTGCAAGGTCTGCCCTTCTTCTATCTCCATTGTCACTTCCTATTATTATGACGTCGTCTTGTTCTGGTTTCAATTTATCTATTAATATTCTGTATATACCGGATTCATTTTTGAGGGAACCATGATTTGTCATACTAGGCATCATAAATTTACCACCTTTAAACAACAGAGTTGTAGCTCCCAACGCCCCTATTCTTATCGCACCGTCCCTCTGTTCTATTCCCAGATTGACAGCAAAGCTAAACCCTTTTACCAAAACTGCATAATTGAACTTACCCAATGCAATAGAGCATTTTGGAATAGAAGTCTCTGCAGGAATTAAGGACAGGATTTCTGAGGCAAGTTTCCTTCCTTTATCAGTCATCGTGGTACCATAATTTGTAGCTTCTATCAAACCTTGCATTTTTAGATGTTTTACTAATGTTTTGATAGAACCTTCGCCCAGCGATAATTCTTGACATAATAAGTTTCTACTTACATGTCCTTCCTTCTCTAAGAGTTGTAATACTTTAATCACATGGGTTGAATCAAAAGAAAGTGTTCTACTTGGAGCATATCTAGATGCAATTTTTGTTAATGTTCTGACATATGTGTGCATACCTTACTTCACTAGTGCATTTTTACGTACTTATTCATTCACCTCTAGCATTTAATCTTTATTTGATAACTACTTTTACAGAGCAGTGCGTTGGATAAACTATCGTATTGTTTAAATAATATGTAAGGATGAAAGAGGCAATTTGAAACTGATCAATATGACCATTGGACAATAATGGTAACGGACCTAAAGGCATTTGTTGCCATATCAATTCCTTCAATGTTTCTATTTGGAATGCGTCATGCACTTGATGTTGATCATATTACTGCCATAGATAATCTTGTTAGGATGCACAATGCGAGAAAAAGTGCTCGATGGGTAGGAACTGGTTTCAGTGCAGGTCACATGATATCAATATTAAGTGAGATGCTTCTAATAATTTACATAGTAGGCAGTACAACGAGCGGCAAACTAGACCAGATTTCATTCTCGGGAGGTGTGACAGGAGCTATTGCTTTAGCCACAATTGGAGCAATTAATATCTATTCAATGAAGAGATGGGGGAAAACTGGTTCAGCTATTCTTGCTAGTAAAATAGTGACTAGGACTCATATTTTAAGACCCGTTGGTTCAGCCTTTGTGACTGGATTAGTCTTTGGTATAGGATTTGATACTGCAACCCAGATCTCTGCGCTAACATTATCAGTGGTAGCTTCCGCAACCCTTGGAGTACAAGTAGCACTTATGCTTGCTGGATTTTTTGCTTTGGGTTTGATTCCAGTTGATACTTTGGATAGCGTAGTTCTTCGCTCAGCATTTTCTAGAATGTTTAATACCAAAGGCTTCACGTATCTGTCATATGCATTGAGCGGGGTCGCCCTGATAATTGCAGCTTTCGAATCGTATGCGGTGATAACTAATGTAAAAATAGTGCCACCATTAACAGGTCCAGTTTTAGCAATAATAATTATTGCTGGCGCTTTCGGATATGGTTTTGCAACAAGGAAAAGAAGGGTAGTAGATCAATCTATTTCCCCAAGACAGCACAACCATGATGCAGACTTCAATGAAGACCCAAATCGGTGACGTTTTTGAGGAGACGAAAAATATCCAGAACAAAGTAGATCTAAATAAGGTATGGCTGAGTCAAGATATGACCTCATTATACTGGTCCGATTTATCGAACAAAATTCAGAATTTTCAAAAAATGTCTGAACATTTTATTCATGACTTTGTGCTATGCCCTTCTGCTGTCCAATCAAAGATAAGGCTGTATGTGGTTGGCACAACGGAATATACAACCACTACAAGGTTTAAAAATTGCATCATCCAGTATAGCCTCTTGATGAAACGTGTGCAGTTCCAAATAGCTTCTCCTATTCTAGCATCTCGCGCCTTTGCTTAGAAAAGGCTCAAAAAAATTATCCAATCAATAATTACGTTGGGTCAATATTTTACTCGAAGTTAAAGATTTTAAATAATCGACATATTCCTATCTAACCAACCATAAATAATAATTTGCAACATATTCTAAATTCGAATCTCGGTCATGATCGATCAAGGTGATGGATTGATAAATCAAAACGGAGACGCACGGAGTCCATCGGTGAAAAAGACATGCCACCAAAAGTCCTAAATATTTGAATGGCTAGTGCTATGAAGATTTACGAAATCATTATCATATCACAGGTGAAAGCGGGATGGAATAAGGGGGGTTCCTTGCCATAAATGAAAACTGAATATTGAGCACTATTAATAAGAGGAGAGTCTAGGCCAACAGAAACTGGTGAAAAACTAGCAAAGTTTCACGTTCGCCATTTTCTGAAAACTACGATATTGAATTGTGGTATCTACCATCGTAACTACTGTGGTGACAACACTATGACACGCCAGACGCTAGAGCTGAAAATATATTATTCTTTGAGTTAATTCTTGCAATGATTTGATGCGTTCCTGCTTGCAGAAAATGGTCCTTTACAGAGAAACTGCCGTTAGACACTGATATATTCTTAAATATTGAAAAAGTCTTCGTTAGGGGTTCCAACAAAGTTGGCTGTAAAATTATTTATTACTGTAACAGTAGCGTTTACATTCTTTAGGTGGGGCTACGTGTTTTCAAATCCTGCACGTTGAAACTAAGTTGTGTAAGATTTCCGACTGAAGGAGATTCTGGTGAAGTACTAAACAAGATCTTGACATCGTGTTCTTTGTCTATCCAGTCTTGAGTTGCATTGCCAAATACGTATGGATTATGGATGAGCTAGTGTTAGTAGTAAGTGGCTTTACAGTATCGACCTTAACGTCAGGACGGAGATTGTATTTCTCTTATGTTCAAGTCTTTAAAGTCCCATATCATATTGTCCGATCTAAATGTGGCTATGGGGCCAGCGTTTGTTACTATATAATCTTTGGATCTTCCACAGTTGGCACTGTAAAATCGCTCATTTGGAGCATTCGCATACCACCCACCATTATCCACAACATCTGCAATTTGTTTCCAATGGTTAGTAGCATTATCATCCAGATAAGTCTGCAATCTCACTGCGCTATCGTTGTTTATATTAAACATGATTATCTTAAAACCAACCCATCTTCCAAGAAGTGAATGGGTGGCAGTAATATTACTCCTAAAGTCTGTGTATCCACCAGTATGCCATATCTCTTTTTGCCAGTATACACTGCCGTCAGCTCTTAAACCAGCATGATAAGCAATACCTTCACAAGGACTGCTGCTAATATGTAGACGACCCCTGGCATACCAATCTAATGCAGCGTTGCTAGAAGTATCAGACACAACTTTAACATATCCTGTCATTTCTATATTCTTCCACCATTTGGCACTATCTGACGCATTAACAGCCATTCGCACAGAAAAGTCGTATCTGCCGGTTTTCCGAACACCATATACTTGATATGAACCATCAGGTTGTTTTATTATTTGACCGTTTGTTGAGGTGGCGTTCTCTAGAGAAGAATTTGTTTTTTCGGTGCCACCGGAAAGAGAGAAACTTTTATCAGTTAGTGGAGAACTCATATTGATAAACCATTCCTTTCCTCCATTCGATTTAGTGGGATAAATTTCTCTTATACCAAATTTATCTACAGTAACCTTATTGTTATTTTTGAATATTACTGGTGCTACTGCTGCTACCGCGGTGTTTGTTGGTGAAGCGGTATCGATTTCGTTTAGAATTGAAACAAGAACACTAGTTGCAAGGATTATTACTATTAATACAGTAGAGCAGATAATGGATGTCATTTTATCGTTTTCGAGATATTACTAATTTGAAGATACCATATAAAAATCCTTATTCCATAGCATACCAGCAATATGAATAATAACTGTTCCGCCACGAGCCATAAAGTACGAGATTACAATACCCCTATTACAGACAAGACTAGACAAGATCAGCGCTTTTGCTTAAATGCCTTTCCAAACGTTCCTCTTTTTATAGAGATGTCATTCAACCAATTATCGGCTTTTGACCCGGAGACATAGTCCATCATAATATGAACGCAATTATAAATATATTTAAATTTGTTATTAATTTCTATGAATAGGTATATAAGATACTTAATAACATTGAACAACGTTGACTATAGTGAGTGTGTCACTTAATAACACTATTTTAGATGAGATGGATAAATTAGAAAAATCGCATGGATTCTCAGGCAGGTCGGAAATAGTGAGAGCTGGCATTCGTAACTTACTGTCTGAAGAAAGAAAAAGACAGGACTTGACTGGTATGCTTCATGCACTATTTCTAGCGATTCATGACGAGGATTCTGATGATGAAGTTACGGAAATGAGACACGTCTACGATAAATTAATCAATACGCATCTACATAGCAAGATTGATAGAGACAGATGCCTTGAAATATTCCTTCTTAGAGGTGATGCACGCGAGGTGAAAGAAATGACTAAAAAATTCCAAGCTAACAAGAATATGGACAATGTCCAACTCATCGTGATGTGACATTTTTTATTGGATCTGCCTTAGACGAATGATTTTGCAGCTATGTTGGCTGTCAGGTTCTAAAGGTGTAACTGCATTTTTCACATTTTATGGGAGCGTCGGGAAAGTTGGCAGGGGAAGTAGGAAGTAACGAGTTATATTATTCCCCCTGAGCAAAGATATATCTTAAAGGTATAGTAGTTGGAGGAGTACCATAAACTATTGCAATCTCATCATGTGAACCTAGTTTGATACCTCTGTAGTTTGTCCCGCTTGGTACTTTGCTGCCGTTTATATACACTGTTAACGTATTCTTAGGGTTAGCCGCCACATTATCAATTAGCTGAGTGTTATTGAATTTCTGATTCCATATATCGAAAAACTGTCCGAGTGTATAGTTTCTATTTACAGGTGATTCTATGTGAATAACTCCAGATTCATCATGAGTATGCAGCCAATAGAAGCATTTGCCAGGTATAATACCGATCTGCGCAGGGATCGTGAAAGGCTTACCGTTAATAAAGATATCAAGATGTGAGTGTATATGAAAAACAAGTTGCTCAAACGAACTACATTGTATACCACCTATTGTTAATGCAGACGGGACATGCGGTGCCGTGGCAGAATACACCCCAATACTGACAACAATAGCGACTAAAATGCCAACGCCAATCGTAGCAATCACTTTTCTAGAGGGCTTGAAAGATTTCTTAACGGGTATGATTACGTTATTCTTATTCACCGCACCGTGAACATCTTGCTTGTGCTGTTCCAACTGGTTTCTGGAATTGAAAGATTTCCCACAGAAATCACACTTTACTTTTTCTTTCTCTACCATCTGTCATCTACAGTATGATTACCATCTACATAAGATCATCTTTTAACTAAACCAGTTAGGACTAGTTAACCCCTCAGTTAGAATCGTCTAGTGGATGAAACTGAGAGTGCCAGACAGGTACAAGAAGTCCCCGGTAGTGGGTCTTCGATCCCGTATCCCCGAGCGAGGCTATTCGTTCGATCACTGTATCACGGCAGCCACATGCTATAAGGGAGGAATTACAGAAAGCGGCACATTCCAATTTCCAAAACGTAAAAAAACGTGAGGTACATTAGCCGTCCCATCAGTAACCCAGAGTAACGCCACTACATGAGGCGATTCGGGATGTTTCTGATTTCGTCTCATTCTTCACCCATTCCGAGCTTCAGTGGCATCGAGGGACAATAGAGGAATACATGAGATAATCATGAAACAGAGAGTCGGCATCTACAAGTCGCGATACAATTCTTTCCAGTTGACTAGCTGATCAGCATCTTCTTATCTCTACGCCTAAATTCTAATTCTACTCCACGTTTTTCGCTGTAATCGAATGTGAAGGCTTCGGTAGATAATATGGGAAAGCTCGACAACATATCACTAGAACATTGAGGACACTCATTATCTAAAGGTAATCTAGCTTTATACAAATATGTTGCACACCAATGACATGATTCACAGAGTACGAATACTGGCGGTTGAGAGCCCGACGACCTGAGGTTCGGGTTTGAATCTTCATAATTGCTTACGGATGCCCTGTTTGACATTTCATTTTCGACAAAAGGTAAAATTAAATGATATAAATATTCTTCCTTACTGACATTAATGTTAATCTCTTCCCTTTATAGGGCATTTTGGTGATGCTAGGGCAAAAACGACTTATTCAGGAACTGTTGGAATGAAACCTGATGCCACTATGCGTGATTCGCAGATGTAGTTAGCTTATCAACGATCTTAACAATTTCTTAACGCTTAAGCTGAGCTTGCGGGATTCTCTTTACTCTTGCAAACGTGTCTCCCCTGGCATGCACCAACACCTAATTGAAGAGGCGATCAAGTTTAGATCTACATCGCCCTAATTCCAGACTATTGGAGCATTTTTCACCTGATTAGATTGAGGATAATTTTCCTGTTGTGGGTCAATTTTCCTATTGCAGTTAGAGTCTCATCTCCTTGAAGATATCCTGCAATCACGTGCTTCTTAAGGGAGAGTATTAAAGAGAGATATTAAGTAGTCGAAAATACACAAACAGCGTGAACTAGATGCCTTAAACCTGCTCAACAAACGAAAATGGCAGCATTTTGATCACATTGGGGTGAACAGTTTATGAACGATCGGAAGGCTCGTTCGACCTATACTACTAGAAAGATAGCTCGATGACACAGATAATATCAGAAGCGATGCCCTTCTACAAATTAGTAGAAAAACTTCAAATCATCGGTATAATTATATGCCAGAGAACGGTGGATTAGAGAAGAAGGAAAGATTATGAAATATCCCAAAGTAGTGCTTAGTGCAGACCGTACTCTAATGTCTCCGTACAGGGGAATCTCTCTTGCATCGTTTTTTGGTTGTGCGCCAGCGCTCGATCCAGATAGAAATCATAACACGTTCTGGTATCGTGTCCTAGGACAACAGGTGACACCGAAGGTACTATTTGACTTTATCTGCAATCCTATAGAGCAAACGGATGGACGTGCTAATTATGCTCCTTATGGTCTACGGAAAGTTGAAGCTGCTTTGGTGAGGGATGGTTATACCCGAGATCAAGTTGTAGTCGCACATCCAGATCATATTGAAAAATTTATTGGTCCAGAAACAGAAGTGGTCGGGACATATGAAATGGATCCCCTTGGCATGGGGCCAGTAACTATGACTTTTACATACGGTAGGAAACAAATGTCTTATGACGAGTTTTACAGCAGAGATCTACATCAGAGGATTGTAGCAGCAAAACGAAAAAATGGAAGCAAAGCCAAAATACTCGCAGGTGCTTCTGGAACTTGGCAATATAATTATGACCCAGCAAAAATTGAAGAATATGAGCTTTATGGTATTGTTGAAGGCGATCTTGGTGGCATAGGACCTGAGATCGATGGCACTGGAGGCCGATTCTTTGATGCCCTTATTAATGGAGAGATGGAAACAGCCAATCCATTCAAGAAGAGAGAATTCAAAGTGGAGATTAAGGAATTTGCAAGAGATGGCAGAAAATACCATGGAAGATTCATCCACTGTTGGGATCAACCTTCTGTTGACGAGATTCCGAATATTATCAATCCAAGCATGCATGGTCAAGTTGAAGTTATGCGAGGCTGCGGGCGTGGGTGCAAATTCTGCGATGTGACTCTCAGACCATTGAGATATTATCCGGTTGAGAAGGTGCAGAAAGAAATCGAAATCAACATGAAATATGGTGGGTTAAAGAATGCATGGGTTCATAGTGACGATATTTTCGTTTATGGGTTAAATCCAAGGACAACAAAGAACATGCAGCCAAACAGAGAAGCTATCGAGGAGCTGTTCAAGGGTATCATGGCCACAGGTGTTGAACATACAAACCCCACACATGGAACCCTTGCTGGAGCACTCGCTGATGAAAGACTGGTTCCTAACGTATCTAAAATTATCAAAGCTAGCCCTTCTAATCATATAGGCATTCAATGCGGATTAGAAACAGGGAGTGTTAGGCTGATTGGAAAATACGCAGACAGAAAATTAGCTCCTTATCAACCAGCAGAATGGCATTGGGTTGTCAAGAATGCCGTAAAGACTCTCAACGAAAACTACTGGGTACCTGCTTTCACCATAATCATGGGACTCAATAACGACGAGACTCCAGAAGATAGCTGGGAGACTATAAGGCTTATCCATGAGCTCGAAATCGAACAGCCAGATTCCAAGTT
The DNA here is from genome assembly GCA_003176995.1 of Candidatus Nitrosopolaris wilkensis. Taxonomy (GTDB): domain Archaea; phylum Thermoproteota; class Nitrososphaeria; order Nitrososphaerales; family Nitrososphaeraceae; genus Nitrosopolaris; species Nitrosopolaris wilkesensis. Next base: position 49,396 of record QHBN01000208.1, on the reverse strand, counting down.
CACGGTGACTCCTCTTACATTTGTCCCAATAGGGCTCTTGGAGAAATCCGCATTTTTCGATATCGGCAATTCAATTGATGCTCCAAAACTAGGGGTAATGTACAAGACATGGCAACACAACTTCAAGCATGGGATTCAAAAGTTCATGCGCAAGGTAGGTCGTGAGAACCCGATAAAGAACCTCTTCTTTGCAGCGCTGGCCAGATCATTAGGTGGGGTGCCGCTCGGCGCAATGGAGAGATATGCAAGGAAGAAGGGCCTTGAACACGAACGAGTAATTGAAACTATCAAGGCTAAATATTGGTAGCAGTTATCATACTATATCCTAGCTCGGAAACAACAAAATGCGAACGTGAAGTAGGAATTATTATCCCCGTATCCTAAGAGTAGGATTGTCGCATTAAAAATTAGTTGTTAATCTGTTTTCAGGTCGCTCTTAAGATTGCTAGTTGCCTTAACACTCTTTATTTGCATATCGTCGCTTCCGGTGATCAATTTCGATAACGTTGGCTTTGCGTCTTTTCCCAAAGTTATCGGTTCCTTTTTCTTTTCGAAGAAATCAAACTGTGACTCTTCCCGCTCAGCAATTGATCATGGCATAGCATTTTTTCTGGATCCGATCACAACATCTTATTTTTTGTACTCTTCTGTCGCAATTATTACCTTGCCGTTACTGGTCCACTTAACGCAGGTTGTATATTTGCAATGTCGACCGCCTGGTTCTTGTGCCCTTGGCATATCGATTGTTTGATCGTCAAAGTTATATGTCATCGCCATTTTCTTTCCTAACACCTTGTCAACGAGTTGACCCATTACTTCAGCCCAGTGAGCAGATGTTTCTTGACTTGAAGGGTCGCCTTTCTCACTCATAGATTATAAAAATAATGTGGATCGTTTCGCATCTAAAACCATCTGCTCTGCTATGATGGAAAACAAAAATATTCTTGGGCCGTCCTGACATTTGCTCCGCTACTATTAGAGTCGATTCTTGGTATGACAGGTATAATGACGTAATGAAGACGGCCGCGTGATTCTCCAAATAAAACAATGCACCCAAACGAACTCGGTCAAACATATCTGAGGACCTTCGCTACAAATGCTCGTTTCTAAAAAATTTTTGCAGTTCGAAGAATCAAAATACGCATACCGTGAAAAACACAAGACAAAAGAAGCTGCAACGTCAACCACACATCTTATGACCATCATCAAAACGACCAGATATGCAGGATGATTACTATTAAAATGTTATTAAAAGAAGGGATTTGCAAGATCACTCGCTATGCACCAGTATTTGAGCAAGTAAATTATCGTTGAAATTTGCCGGATCTGTCTTCCTCGTTCGAGATATCTTACGTCTGCCACCGGATAGTAGTACTACCTATAGAGTAGCACCGAATAGTAGTACTACCTGTTTTGTACTTGGGGTACTATCATATTAGAAAGCAGACAGTTAGATATATCTCTGACTGCATTCTCGTATCGAAGGAATTCTCACTATTCTGTTTAAAAGCAAGGAAACGCAGCATCGGACCAACTTGCTACTCTTGTCTGCTATAGTCAGGGCAGTCAATCAACCGAAGTCAGTGCTCCATACCCTCATTGAGGAGGGATGGCAGGGGTAGGTAGCGACGATGGGCGTGGTTGCAGCGTCGCTGTCAAATCCATGAACTGTCCATTTCTATTCACAGTAAGTTTCACGGTTTGCCCGATAGATTTTTGGGTTTCCATGTAATTAATGATATCATCAATACGTTTTACTTTGTGACCATCAAGTCCTACGATTATATCGCCGACATGTGGATTTGAACTTACATCCTGGCTGACCCCATGCAGACCGGCTTTTTCAGCTGGACTGCCTACTTGTACTGAGCGGACTAGAACTCCCTTGTAGTTGACTGGTAAGCCTACATTTCGTGTCAAGGCCGGAGTTAGGCTACCGCCAGATATTCCAAGCCAGGGGTGGATATAAGTTCCGGTCTGGATGAGCGATGGCAGTATTCGCGTCATTGCGTTTGATGGGATTGCAAATCCTATCCCCGAGAATTCACCCGTCGAAGAACTGATTGCAGTATTCATTCCTACTACTTGTCCTTGCATATTTAATAATGGACCACCTGAATTACCAGGATTAATTGCAGCATCAGTCTGAATTCCGTTTGGTATACCAAATTTGGTATCTGGGTTCGGCAACAAACGTCCCGTTTGACTTACAATCCCAGTTGTCATGGTATCGCTAAGTCCAAATGGATTGCCAATAGCTATTACCTGCTGTCCAACCTGTAGGCTAGATGAGTTTGCAATTATAAGCGGAACGACTCTTTCAACTGAGAAATTATCTGTGATAAGTAATAATGCAAGGTCGCTAGAAGGGTCAGTACCTATAACCTTTGCCGTATATGTATTTCCGTCAACGAAGGTTACATCAAGTGTTTTAGCACCGTTCACAACGTGATTGTTAGTAACGATGTGTCCTTGATTATCGTAAACAAATCCTGATCCCAACCTAGTAGAGGGGCCTTGCAAAGGGTTGCCGTTTATAATAATTTGCAGGTTACCCGTGTCGTTTACTCTGCTTGTTATCTGAACTACCGAGTTCTCGACTCTTTTGAAAATATCGGTAAGCAGTGGTGAGGCCGTAAGGTTTGCCAAACTAACATAATGGATATCAGAATTCTGACTACTGCTTTGAGGAAAAGGTAGGAGTTGACTCTGCACTGCCAGTTGTAATGTGTTGCTAGAAACAAATAGCGATGCAGGTGCTCCGTGTCTCTCTTGAATTGTAGAGAACGCGGTAGCAACACCAACCAATCTATTCGTGACATACTGAGAAATAAGCAAGACTAGTATGCTGACACTGAGTAGAATCATCATCTGTGTTTTGTTCATTACAGAATCTGCAACGAATGAAATAACCAAGGGTTATAGATATTTTTCCAACGTATGATCCAACGGCTACTAACATCATTTTAGCTATTCGTGCGCCTAGTTACCCCTTTGGATTCACGAATGCTTGCATGTCCCGAACTACTTAACCGATCTAACAGATCTTTTATCTGCTCGTGGGTAGGTTTAAGAGATTTAATTACAGCAATATCGACATTGAGATTCTGTAGTTCTGAATAGATTTCTTTATCTTCGATAGTATCAACTAAAGTAGTCAGATGAAATGGTTTTTGTATAACCTCTACTACATGCATTAGATTCTTTATTGAATCGATAAGAGTCTCTTTGACAAATGCAGAAACGGAGATGACTCTTTGGTGTGGATTTATTGCTAGGATTTCTTTTGCAACTTCCATTCCGTTAATCTTCGGCATTTTATGGTCAAGGACCACGGCATCAAACGGAGGCGTCTTGGTTACGCTGTACCTGTTTCCAAATCTAGCGCGCTAGAATTCTTCTTGATAAATAGTTAGACATTTTTCACCATCTTCGCTAGTTATGACCTCATGATGTCTCTTCTCAATCGTGTGCTTATACAACAATACAATACAATATCCCTATCGTCCTCTGCGATCAATATTTTCATTTTTTCCCGTCATTTGGTGCTTTCGTCAAGTATACACATTACCATATCATCAACCAGAATTATTGTTTGATTTGAAAAAATTGTATTCAATAAACAAGTGAATTTCCAAGCTCGTATATCAGTCAAGTGATAGCAAATAGATAACAAATTGATTAAAAATATTATTATTATTATTACTATTGGTATTAGTATTTGTGGCATTTTCATTTGATCGCTAGTCTCGTGATGCTGGACTATTCTTTATCTACGAAGCGAGTACGGTCATAGTTATGATACGCAAGGCTCAAATCATGCGCCACTGGGTTTTTTCTATTTGGTTGACGGATGTGTGAGTATAGCATTAGATATCACGGAACATATTGCATATTATTTTATTAGCTTGAAAGTTGTCAAACGAGGCAAAATTATTTGACAATTAATGCTATCTAATTTTTTATTATCATTTGAGGAGACATGAATCCGTCGATCGGGGTAATCAAATACAGCTTGCATAAACAAATTAGAGAGTTATACGAAAAGAAAGATGCTGTAAATACCGAAGTTGAAAAGTTGGAAATCCAGTCGCAGATAAATGCAATTTATGACAAGATCGAAAATCTGGGTCTAATCGGCGACAATTGAGAAGACAGACAGATCCGTATACCGACAGAAGCATCTAGACTACCAGAAGCGCCCGTCGTCCCGGGGCATCCCAACGCTACGAACTGCCGCCCGTATTTTCTAGACGTAAGGGCTCGATTTTCTAGGCTCTTGTACTAACTATTGCCAATATGGTAACACCATTATTACGTTTTGGCACTTCGGCGCATTTATTGGTGGCTAGCAATATCTAAAAAAAGGTTTTACGACAAGATGGTTTCGGCCTCGTGGCGACAACAATTCTTCATCTCAGTGTCGCAGACGGCAATGCTAGCAGGTCTATTATGCCAGGCATAACTGCTCCACCCACTATTATGCCATTTTCCAGGATAGCCGACTGACTCTATAGTTTCAGCCGATGATATTCTCTTTCGACCCATTCAATAAGAGAGTTCAGATCATTGGCAATGAAGTCGGTACCTAAAGATTCGAGAGTATTTCGAAGCTCCGGTGTTGTAAATATTACTATCCTAACTTCTGCCTTTAGCTTCGCCTTCATTGCTCTAGTAGCTGCATACAAAAAACGCAATGAGCCTTCTTCAGAGGAGTAAATGCATATTATCAATAGACCTTTCTTCTTATCCCATAGCTTCATTATGTAGCGTTGGAAATCAATATCAAAAAAGGGATCGATGTGCTGTTCAACATTTCCGATGTACGATGTTTTAAATCCCAAAATCTGCAATGCAAGTGCTCCAATTTTAGCGTGATAGATCCGGTCTTCAGATGCCGTCACGAAAAAGGAATAAGCGCCACGTTTACTGCTGTCTGACTGGATGGTAAACTTCAATAAATCTATTAATTCCAGTATCAAATTTAATAGATAAATTCGTTCGGTCTTTCCCAGACGACCCCTATTATATAACTCATTGACAGTGTTTACAGTGGGAACTATGATGTCTGTTAATAGTCTTAATAATTCGATGTTCGAATTAATCACACTTATCAAGATGTTTCGAGCCTGATCCCCGGCACCGATCACTATAGCATTCATAAATTTTTGTTGGACTTCAAGATAATCCACCGGGAATTCATAATCTGCCGTCCCCGGTTCTACAAACCACACATTTACAGAACCTACACTCTTTTTCTTGATTAATCTCATCGTCGCCAATATATTTAGGTACTTGGTAATTGTCATCCTATTAATGCCCGTTGTTGACGCAAGCTCGACGCCGGATAAACCGATACTATTGTCTTGTAAAGCATCGATAATTTTACGTTTTACTTCATCAAAGGTATAACGTCTGTACATAGACTCGTCAACCCTTCTGTCGAATAAAAAATTTTAGTGTCTTTTTAAAATTTTATTGTTTTTTTTTTTGGAAATTTGCGAGAACTGGAGATGAGTTCTGTTAGGGCATTAAATGCTTTTCCAACATCTGTCATCTTTACTAGTATAATGGTATCGGTATAGCAACTAACTGTATCTTCAATATTAATATGTCTTCTAGCAAGCTGATTGTAAAAAGCGATTGCGCAACCTGGCGTCTTGATAATTTGTTCTGGGCTATTAACAATAATTGCAGCCAAATCATCCTCAACCTCCAATATGTTATAATTCGCAAAAATTCCTTTTACTTCATGGAGTAAGGTGTCGTCAAATACGATAGTTATTGATAATATACTCTCTGAAACACTGATAAAATTGTCACCGTATTGGGTGATGGCCTTTGCGACCTTCTCGATACTTCTCTTGCTCTTTCCAGTACTTATCTTTGCGACGTCAGTTTTCACGCTGATAGTACTGTTTGCTAGGATAGTCAACATGGGTCGTACGGGAATATCAGAGAGCTTCCGTGAACGTTTAAGAGCGGTGATAATACTTTCGATCCTAATATTTCTGCCTAGGAGTCGGTTCACTTGTGGTCTGATTATCCTTGCCACCGCACTAATATTGCAGTAACCCCGTTCTAGAGAGTCTTGAAAAGAAAGATCATTATTAATGACCTCTTTTACTGCATGAGTTATCGACTTTCCGTTGACCGACATTGGTCAATAGATCACTAATCAGGTCAGTCATGACCAAAAAATATAAATGTAGCGTTGGGCGCTCGAAGCGCGTAATAGATGCCTAACGAGAAAGTTGTCCTAGCATATTCTGGCGGTTTAGATACTTCGGTATGCATAAGATACTTGCAAACATTGCATAAGTTTGATGTCATTAGTTTAACAGTAGACTGCGGACAGAATGAAGATTTTAAGGCGATCGAAAAAAAAGCCTTAGCTATTGGAGCAATAAAACACATTTTCGTAGATGGGAAGGAAGAGTTTGCCGACAACTACGTAATTCCCAGCATTAAATCAAATGGACTGTACGAAGACAAATACCCATTGGCAACCGCTCTTGCTCGGCCCCTCATTTCAGCTAAGCTGGTTGAAGAGGCGCACAACCTTCGAGCCACTGCCGTTGCACATGGCTGCACGGGGAAAGGAAACGATCAGATTAGGTTCGATGTCACCATCCGGGCTCTCGACCCACATCTAAAGATTATTGCACCCATTAGAGATATGAATTTGACACGGGATCTGGAAATGAAATTCGCTCAAGAACAAGAAATTCCGATAAGTTCTGAAGCCAAAAAATATAGTGTTGACCTTAATATCTGGGGCAGGGCGATCGAAGGAGGAATTGTTGAGGATGCTAACTCCGAACCGCCAACCGATGCATTTCAATTCGTAAAATTTGACAATGACAAAGCAGGTTATTTAGAATTAGAATTCGAAAAAGGGATTCCTGTTGCAGTAGACGGCCAACGCATGAAGATTATAAACTTGATAGGTTACATTAATGACGTAGCAGGATCCTTGGGAGTCGGTATTGTGGATCACATTGAAGACAGAATGGTGGGAATAAAATCCAGGGAGATCTATGAAGCTCCAGCCGCCGTCGTAATCGTCGAGGCTCACAAAGATTTGGAGAAGATGGTTTTGACTAGTCATGAACTCCGTTTCAAACGTGTTGTTGATGAGCAGTGGAGTTGGTTAGTCTATTCGGGTTTATGGAAGGATCCGCTGCGATCACATTTGGATAAGTTTATAGATGCAACCCAAAAAAAGGTTAGCGGAAAGGTAAAATTAAAAATGCAGAGGGGATCGCTTCGTGTAGTTGGAAGAGAATCGCAACATTCTCTCTATAGAAATGAACTAGCAACGTACACAGCTGGATCGACTTTTGATCAAAGTTTAGCAAAGGGATTTGTAGAGCTTTGGGGTCTACAGTCAACAGTTGCAAATATGATAGACAGGAGGCAGCGATCCGAGGACAACAAAAACGGAGGCGGAGCAGGTAGTTGAAGAAAGAATGCCAAGACTGTGGTGCTGACATAAATATTCCTGATGATGCACTAGTAGGAGAAATTGTGACTTGTCCTGACTGTGGTGCTGATTTTGAGATCGCTTCGAAGGCTCAGAATATGGTAGATCTGAAACCGGCTGAAAGTGTGGGTGAAGATTGGGGGCAATAGATGGTAGAACTTTGCGTCATTTATGACAAAGTGCGCTTCGAAGAAAAATCTATTTACGATAAAGCTTTAAAAAAAGGAATAAAGACACGAATGGTGGACGCAAAAAGCGTCACGATCTCAACAGATAGCAAACGAAAAGAACTTGCCTTAGGCGATGTAATCTTGCAAAGAAGTATAAGCCATTTTAGAGGCCTATATCTTACGGCGTGTATAGAATTTTTGGGCTTTACTGTGATAAACAGGTTCAAAGTAGGTGAGACTTGCGGTAATAAATTGCTGACCTCGCTTAGACTTGCAAAACACAAGGTGCCCACACCTAAAACCTACTTTGCCTACAGTGCCGGAGCTGCGATGGAAGTCATCAATAGGACAGGATTCCCGGTTGTTCTGAAACCGATCGTAGGATCGTGGGGAAGAGGAGTTTATCCATTACGAGACGAGGAGGTAGCTAATATGATAATTGAGATGAGGGAGGAAAACGATAATCCACTCGGCCGTATTTATTATATACAAGAAATGGTCGAACGGCCTCCGCGTGACTTAAGATGCATTGTAGTAGGAGACGAGATCATTGCAGCGGTATATCGCTATTCTGCTGAGAATGAGTGGAGAACAAACGTAGCGAGAGGAGGGAAGGCCGAGAACGCTCCTATCACAAACGAACTTGAAGAGATCGCACTCCGCGCTGCAAGGGCTGTAGGCGGAGGGGTGCTAGGCGTAGATTTAATGGAAGATAAACAAAGAGGGCTGTTAGTTCACGAAATTAACAATACTGTAGAGTTTCGGGGAGCGTCTAACGTTTCAAGTACCGATATTGCAAGTGCAATAATAGATTATAGTGTCGCGGTTGTTAAGAAGTAGACCAACATTGGTCACTAGTGGCCTAGAATGAACACTTATGACCAAAAAATATAAATTAAATATTAGGAACCTGTTCAACCAGGTGAACTTTATTTATACGACAAAATTCATAAGATCGGGCCTCTGCAGAATACAGGAGATCTCTCTAAATTGAAGGTGGGTGTTGTGGGTGCCTCCGGATATGTTGGCGGAGAATTGTTGAGGCTGCTAGTGTCACACCCCAAAGTCGAGATCGGTATGGTTATTTCCAGACAAAAAGCCGGCCAATATGTACACCGTGTTCATCCGAGTTTGAAGGGTTTCATTGATCTTATCTTTTCACCTATGGATACCGAAAAACTGGCAAACTCTTGCGATATGGTTTTTACATCTGTTCCCCATGGCAAATCAAACGAGATTGTGAAAGAATTATACGAAAGGGGTATGAAGATTGTCGATCTTTCTGCGGACTTTCGTTTAAAGAATCCTAAAGATTATGTCAAGTGGTACGGGTGGGAGCATCCTTTCCCAGAGCTACTGGCAAAATCTGTCTATGGAGTTCCTGAATTTCATAGGCCCGATATTGAACGAGCACAGCTGGTTTCATGCCCTGGCTGTATGGCGGTGACCTCTTTGCTCGCAATAAAGCCGCTCCTAGAAAATGATATTATTGATCCTCAGCACATAATAGTTGATAGCAAGATAGGCTCGTCAGGTGCTGGTGCCAAGCTAAGTTCGGGAACGCATCATGCAATGCGCTACGGAGTAATACGACCATACAAGCCGGCTAAGCACAGACATACTGGAGAAATCGAACAGGAATTAGGATTAATTGCTAAGAGGGCTATTAAGGTGAGTATGAGCCCTCATGCAGTAAACCTAGTTCGTGGAATTCTTACTACTAATCATTTGTTCCTCACTAAAGGAGCTACCGAATTAGATATCTGGAAAATGTATCGAAACTCGTACAAGAATGAGCCATTTATTAGGTTTATCCGTGACAAGAAAGGCTTATACAAATTTCCGGATCCAAAGTTCGTTGTGGGCTCAAATTTCTGTGATCTGGGATTTGACATTGACGACGATAATCAAAGAGTTGTCGCTCTTTCGGCATCTGACAATTTGATGAAAGGAGCAGCCGGGTCTGCGGTTCAGAATATGAATGTGATGCAAGGTTTTAACGAGACGGATGGTCTAAAATATACTCCTCTGACACCAGTATGATTGTAGTCAAGATCGGCGGAAGTATAATTGATGAATTCCATCCGACAACAATAGATGATATAAAAAGAACATCCGAAATCAGTAAATTAGTAGTCGTTCATGGCGGCGGAAAGGAAGTCACTCTCACAGCTAACAAACTTGGTAAGACGCAGGGGTTTGTTGTGTCACCCGGTGGCGTAAGAAGCAGGTATACTGACAAGGAAACTGCAGAAATCTACACAATGGTTATGGCAGGTAAGCTCAACAAGGTAATAGTAAGAGTGCTTCTGCGGCATGGCATAAAAGCAGCGGGTATATCAGGAATTGACGGCGGGGTTTTGAAGGCAGACCGCAAGAAGAAGCTCGTAATAATAAACGAGAAAGGTAGGAAAATGGTGATTGACGGCGGATATACAGGGAAAATAAATTCTGTCGACCCGTCATTAATAGCTTTATTGCTGGAAAAGGAATACCTTCCGGTTATATCGCCGGTGGCCCTAAGTGAGGAATATGATTTTCTCAATGTTGATGGTGACCGGGCAGCTGCTTACGTAGCAGGAGCTCTGAAAGCTAACAAAGTTATATTTATGACAAATGTCAACGGCCTTATACTAGACGATAGATTGGTAACACACATCACGGTTGAGCAGGCGAAAGCGGCCCTTCCACGAATAGGATTTGGTATGGAAAAAAAAGTCCTAGCTGCTATCGAGGCTTTGCAAATGGGAGTGAATGAAGCTGTGATCGCCTCAGGTCAAACACAAAAGCCCCTCTCAAAGGCGATTGCGCATGATAATTGTACAGTGATCACTCAGAAATGAACGGCGAAGATCAGTATTTAGCTCGCATTTACCAAAGATTTCCGGTTAACATTGCGAGAGGAAAGGGCGCAATAGTTTGGGATACTTCTGATAGAGAATATATTGATTGCATGGGGGGCTATGGTGTCGCTATTGTAGGGCACTGTAATGACAGGGTTGTGCAGGCTATCAGAACCCAAGTAGAGAAATTAATAGTATGCCATATGTCACTATATAACGATACAAGACTTAGGTTCCTGCAAAAATTGGCCACCATAACACCCCCGGGGTTGGACAAGACTTTTTTCAGCAATAGTGGTGCCGAAGCTGTCGAGGCAGCACTCAAGTTCTCTCGCAAGTTCACAGGCAAGAAGGGAGTGATCGCCATGAATGGTGCGTACCATGGGAAGACCTTCGGGGCCCTTTCTGTCACACACAACGAAAAATATCGAAAATCGTTTCAGCCTCTCTTAGAGGGTGTCAAATTTGTTCCATACGCCGATCCCAACAAAGTGGAGGATGCGATCGACGAAACTATAGGGACTGTTATTTTGGAACCGATTCAAGGAGAAACAGGTATAATAGTTCCACCTGACGGCGCTATCCAAAGTATCCGCGAAATATGTAACCGTCACAAATTAGTCTTGATATTCGATGAAATTCAAAGTGGGCTGGGTAGGACTGGGAAGATGTGGGCAGGACAAAACTGGAGTACCGCCCCTGATATAATGTGTCTGGCGAAGGGCATTGCAGGCGGTGTGCCTATGGGATTGACACTCGCAAAGGCTGAAATTATCGAATGTATGAGAACGGGAGAGCACTCGTCTACATTTTCGGGAAATCCACTCGCCTGCGCAGCAGGCAACGCTACTATAGAGGCGCTGACAGAAGATAAATTGGTTGAAAATGCTGACAAGACTGGGAGATATTTTAAAGAAAGCCTGCTTATACTACAGGAGAAACATCGAATCATTAGAGAAGTTAGAGGGCGTGGTATGATGCTTGCGGTAGAGTTGCGGTTTGAAGTTAAGGATGTTTTACATGACGCGCTACATCGAGGTTTATTGATGTTATACTCTGGAAGGAATATTATCAGGCTACTTCCGCCACTTGTAATGGATGAAAAAATAGTCTCGAGCGCAATCCAAATAATTGATCTAGTTCTTACAGAAGAGGAGAAGAGACGGCATGTCCACTGACCTTGACTCGTTGGATGAAAAGATAGTAACGATGTTGCAAGCAGATTCGCGACGACCGTTCGTTGAAATCGCTGGCGAGATTGGGTTATCCGAATCTGCAGTCAGAAGGCGCGTAAAAAATATGGTAAATAATGGAGTTATTACGCAGTTTACAATTGAATTGGGTGCAAGCGGAAAGACGAGCGCGATAACGCTGGTATCGGTTAGTCCCACATCTGATAGCTCTTCAGTTTCTTCAGAGTTAAAGAAACTCAGCGGAGTACAGGTGATTTATGAAATCACAGGACAATATGACATTGCGGCGATTCTTGCCGCTCCTACTATCGGCGAGATTAATAAATGCATAGACGATGTCAGAAAGACTGCGGGCGTCTCTGATACAAATACGGTGATTGTGCTCAAAACGCTGCGGTAGTCTTGCATCTTATCATCGATTTTAGAATTTTTCACTCTGGTATTCAGACTGAGTTGCACCAAAACGTCGAAGAGCGCTATAAAAACTGTCGAAACCTTCTATTATAGTTGCGATAACATTTATATCATCTGCGAAATAAGCGGAATCTAGTTATCAATGTCCCTAAATTCGGAGGATCCAAACTACTATGCACACATCTATAATGAGTCCGATAGTGCAAACAAGAAAATAAGAATTCTAGATTCTACGCTGAGGGAAGGAGAGCAGCATCCTGGAGTATCATTCAGCGTTAAACAGAGAATACAGATAGCGTGGATGCTCGATTCTTTTGGTGTTGATCAAATAGAGATTAGCCCGGTTATTTCGCCTGATCACGCAGAGGCCACGAAAACCATAATGAGACAGGGACTCAGCGCAGACATTCTGGCTCACGTACGGGCTATCAAATCTGACGTTGATATAGCCATCAGCTGTGGTGCGACGTGGGTTGCAACTTACATGGGAATTTCGGATATCCATCTCTCCGCAAAATTAAAGATTACCCGAGAACAGGCCAAAATTAGAGCGCTGGAAGTTGTTGACTATATCAAGTCTCATGGTTTAAAAGCTAGATTCACTATGGAAGATGCGAGCAGGACTGATCCGGTTTTCTTAGTAGATATGTGTAAAGAAATTAATCGACTGGGTATAGAACGAATTAGTATTCCCGATACTGTTGGCATTATGAGACCAACCGGAATGCACAACCTTGTAAAGATGGTTCGCGAAAGTATTGATATGTCAAAAAGCTCCTTAGATGTTCATTGTCATAACGACATAGGTTTAGCCTTAGCTAATGCATTAGCAGGATGTGATGCCGGAGCGGATCAGATTCACACTACAATAGACGGATTGGGAGAGCGAACAGGTATCCCTACATTGGCTGAAACCGCCGTCGCTCTGATGTTGATTTACAAATCAAGCAACGACCTACGCTTACACATGCTAAAAGATCTTTCGAGGACAATTTCTCAGTATACAGGTGTACAAGTTCCCGAATCGAAGCCAGTTGTAGGTGACAGCGCGTACAAACACAAAGCAGGTACCCATCTTGCAGCAATTTTGAGGAATCCATCAGCGTATGAAATTCTGGAGCCCAAAACTGTAGGTAATAGACGCAAGATTGTATTTGGCGAGCTCGCCGGTAAGAATGGCGCGGCCTACTTGTTATCGATGCTAGGACTAGAAACCAGCGGTCACGAAGCTGAGACTCTAGCCCGTGGATTAAAGCAACTTCGCATGGGAGACATCTTGGAATTGTATCTCGATGAGAAACTCGAGGGAAAGATACTTAATGATGCTGCTCCTGAGATAAATTAAGTAAAGGCTTAGGAGGTAAGTAGTGCCATGCTTAAGTGTCCTGAATGTGATGCCGAAATCAAAATACCTTCGGACTCGATAGAAGGTGAAATCGTAACCTGCCCTGACTGCGGTGCAAGCTACGAATTGGTAAAAGTTGGAGACAAATTTGATATAAAACCAGCCCAAGTTGTCGGCGAGGACTGGGGCGAGTGACACCAGGGACAAAACCAATCTCTTCTCTTACCATTCTTTACGACAATATGAGATGGGAAGAAAAGGCCCTATACGAGTCGGCAAAAAAACGTGGAATCCAAGTCGACAATGTTAATTGTAAAGATCTATTTATTGATCTTAACGAAAAGAATTCTAGTTATAAAAATAGAATCATTGTTCAACGTTGTGTGAGCTATTTTAAAAGTCTTCATTCAACTGCTGCACTGGAAGGTCTCGGAGCATGTGTGGTAAATCCATTACAAGCAGCCGCGACTTGCGGAAATAAATTATTTGCCCATATGAGGCTCATTAATGCAGGTGTAAAAACACCAAAAGCTATTTCCGCTTTTTCTGAAGAATCTGCCATCGCCGCACTAGACAATTTTGGATATCCTGCGGTTATCAAGCCTACTATCGGGAGTTGGGGTCGACTAGTTGCTCTCTTGCGTGACAAAGATGCTGCCAAGGCAGTAATAGAAGATAGGATGCATATGTTTCCGCTATATCATATTTATTATCTAGAGGAATTCGTGAAGCGCCCCCCAAGAGACATCAGAGCTATCGTGGTAGGCGATGCGGTGGTAGCTGCAATTTATCGATATTCTAATGAAGGAGACTGGAAGACCAACATGGCACTTGGCGGCCGAGCAGAACAATGTCCAGTGTCAACGCAGTTAGAGGATATATGCATGAAAGCTTCACGGGCAATGGATGGGAAGATCGTCGGCGTTGATTTAATGGAAAGCGATGAAGAAGGGTTGATGGTTCACGAGGTGAACAACACAACAGAGTTTAAGAATACGGTTAAAACGACTGGTGTTGACATACCGGGATTAATGATCGACTACTTGTCCAGTCTTGGAAAATAACGCAAATTGGTTTCCCCTAACTATGCTGTCGAGTTATTGCTGCGGACTCTACAGTTGTACACGCCTTCGCGATCAGAAGCTTCGTTGGCGAACATGCTCAAGGAGACCTGCGTTAGCGAGCTGGGATTCGAGCAGGCCCATATTGACAGTGTGGGGAACCTTCTGGCCATTAAAGGAGCAGGCGATCCCAAAATAATGCTCTGCGGCCACATGGACACTGTCCCAGGAGAAATCCCGGTAATGGTAAAAGATGGTTATATTTATGGGCGAGGTGCATCTGACGCGAAGGCCGCTCTAATCGCGATGTTGTTGGCTGCTTCTGAATTTCGAAAACAAAGAGGCACCATCATATTCGCTGCGGTCGTTGACGAAGAAGGGAATGCAACAGGAGTCAAGCAGCTCGTAAAAAGCAAACTTCCGTTTGACTACGCAATTTTCGGAGAACCAAGTGGGACACAAAATATCACTATAGGATACAAAGGTAGACTAGAAATTAGACTTACCTGTGACGTAGGCAACAGCACTCACGCAAGTGCTCCTTGGCTAGCAAAAAATTCAATCGAAGAGATATATGACTTTTGGAAGGCGATAAAGTCCGAAATCTTTGTGGCTGGAAATGACAGCAGGAGTAGGGCAAATTCAATAAGTTGTAGTCTTACAGAAATTACAGGCGGCTCCAGCCACAATGTCACGCCTCAGAAATGTAAAATAACGGTGGACATGCGCATTCCTACGACCAGTAGTTGTGACATCGTGCTGCAGCAACTGAAAGGAGTCATTGACAGGGTTGCCGCTGACAAATCAGTCAAAGCAACGTATAGAATAGAAGACAAAACAGAACCGTTCGAAGCAAACCATTCTTCACCCCTTGTCAGAGCTCTGTCTCTTTCTATCCTCGAGGTTTGTAAGACTCATGCCATTCTTGTACGAAAAACAGGGACAGGCGACATGAACGTATTGGGAACTGCATTCAATGTCCCAGTCGTTACGTATGGACCTGGGGAGCCACATTCCTCGCATACATCAAATGAGCATGTGAAAATTACAGAATACGTCTCTAGCATCGATGTATTCAGCAGAGCCTTGTTTCACATATCAAGACTTCATAACAATACCAAAACTCAGACCTTAGCTGAGGATAAAATATAGAACGGAGAAGATATTTTCCCTGTATGCTTCGATTTATTGGTCTAGGAATTAACGGCTACAAAACTATGAGTACTCATGTACTAGAGATTTTGAGGAACTGTAACACAATATACTTGGATAAATTTACAGGTTTTGTTTCAGACGATGATCTAAAGGAATTGAGGTCACTTGCAGAATTACACGGTTTTGAGATCAATATACTTCCTGCAGAAAGATGGTTTGTTGAAGATGGACGGGATATACTTGAGCAGGCACGCACAAGTGATTTAGTTCTGTTAACATATGGAGACCCCTTCATCGCTACTACCTTGATAGAACTCTATGTGAGGGCTGTCAAAAACTCAATAAAGGTAGATGTCATTCACGCTGCATCTGGCATTACATCCTTAATTGGTGAGGCCGGTCTCCACATATACAAGTTTGGAAGGATAGTCACAATTACGTCTGAACAATTATCAACAGTTAGTGTTTACAATGCAATTTTCGAGAATTTACTCAGAAGAAACCATACGCTGATATTGACTGAGTATAATAATGAGCATGGGAAATTGTTCTTTCTAAATCCAAATTCAGCATTTAAAGCCCTGTTGCAAGCAGAAATGGACTTCAGGTTCAAGGTTTTCTTCGAAGACACATTTGCAATTGTAGCATCTAGAATCGGAATGCAAGATCAAAAAATTGTATCCGGCACGGTTAGATCACTTAATGGTATAAACTTTGGACAAGGACCGCATTCCATAATCATCACCGGTGCTTTGCATTTTACAGAAGTCGAGGCTCTAATGACTCTGACTTACAATCTGAATGAACCATTAGATAATACCGCAAATATGCAGAATCTTTCAGCCGGCATGATTGCACGTTATGCTCCCAAAGCTAGACAAGCACTATCCCAGCTGAAACGCATTTCTAGCACAGATAATGGGATATCTGGTAACAAGATCAATATGGAAATTCTAGCCAACGCTGAATGCTATATTGACGACGCTGAAAGATTCCTACTGCAGGGAAAACCTGAATTGGCTGTTCTGAGCATTGGTTATGCAGAAGGTCTTATTGATGCAATGGGTGTGACGAAGGAAATCGATCCATAGGTGTCTTAATGAGCATTCCTTTAACTTGGAATCATACTATTAGGAGTTCTATCATGCACGATGCAAGAGAGAGAAACATGCAATGTAGAATTAAGCTTTCGTGCCGCTAATTTTTATGTTGTATTTGAAAACAAGTCCAGTTTACAATGCTGCTATTCAATGGCTTGTCATATAATTGAACCAAGTCCTTGGAACCTTTTCCTTCTGGATAACGTTTATCAGGGGTATGAACTTGTTGTCTTTAGATAAAGCAGTTTTCATTGCACTATCGACTACATATATTGCATCGTCGGAGCTATCGTTTGCCTCGTTATACGCATCGCTCATAAGCATGTTTGATGTACTATACATCTCGGCAAGCCTGAAGCCAAGGACCTTGGCATTCCATCTTAACCTCATAGAGTTGCTTTACATTGGTCTCCTTAAGCCAATCTCCCTCTTTCGAATCCCTACGGATCGCCGCGAGAGTAATGAGTTATTTCGGAGCACCTTCAGAGATAGCAGGTAATAATGGAACAGAATGGAAATGTACACTCCCACTCTTTATAGTATTTGTTTCAATACCATGTTACCCTTATATTTTGCAAGTAATTTAGGTGAATAGATCATTACGCTAGCTCTTCAAGTGATAAGATCTTCCTTCAACTATCTCATTAACGAGATTGAACTCCGGAAGTCTGTCTTTCTATCCTCGCCCTTTGTTTGTGGCTTGAAAGATAAGAAGAAAATCTATTGACTCGATTGTGATCAATGATTATTTTGAAAAGAAATGACCTCTGCGCCACCAAGATCGAGTCTTTGATATCTGGATAACTCGGATAGATATCCGAAGAGGGCCATATGTGGGGCGTGTATCATAATGTTCCCAAGCTCGTCTTCTATTCGGTAAGTACAGGCGAAACCAGAGTCAAGATGAGATATTTTTACGACTTCTCTAAGGCTCCGAGAAAATTGTTAAATGTTTTTAGTGCTAATAACATTTAGCCTATGCGGTACAAGGTTATAGACGATAATATTGTTTACCGTCTTCGCGGCTTTATTAGCATGCTTAACGAAGAATCAGAAAACGGATCGGTCATAGTGGTAGAAGGAAAGAGAGATGCAAGAGCTTTGGCTAGTGTGGGGTTTAATGGAAGCTTGATAGTATTCAGTCGTTTTAAAGGCGTAGCAGACTTTGTGGATAACCATTGTGAGTTTGGAAAAAAGATAATTTTGCTTCTTGATATGGATAGAACAGGAAAGCATTTAACAAGCAAACTCCTGAAGAGTTTGCAGTTCAACGGAAATAACGTGAACTTATTCTACAAAAGTGCGCTAGCAAGGATATGTAATGGCAAGATTAGACATGTAGAGGATCTTGTGGCATACGCGCCGTATTTTGCTGGAATTACTGGCAATCGAAAAGACCTGTACTTCTATATGTGAACGCATAAAGGGCATATAGAATTAGACAACTATCTCCAAGCGACGTGGTCAAAGCACTTATATTCGAGCCCACTCCCCAATAAATTTACTTAATAGCAAATATGAGGTTATGAAATTGCCTAGCACGGGTATTGTGAAGTATCACGTTAAACTAAAGTTCGAGGTTGATGGACTTGTTGAGAAAGCGGATATAATTGGAGCGATCTTTGGGCAGACCGAAGGTCTTCTTGGACCAGAAATGAATTTGAACGAATTACAGAAGGTCTCAAAGGTAGGAAGGATCGAAGTTAACGTGGACACCAGGTCAAATATGGCAAAGGGCGATGCTGTAATTCCCATGAGCACCGATATTTCAACAGCCGCACTAATAGCAGCTGCTATTGAAAGCATTGATAAGGTTGGACCGTTCCAAGCGAAATTCGGATTGAGTGGCATCGATGATATCCGCGCGATAAAGAAAAAAGTTATTGTCGACAGGGCCAAGAAGATCGTGCAAGAGTGGGCTACAAAGACTATCAGCGAAGGAGAGGAAATGCTTAAGGACGTTTACGACGCCAGCAAACCCGGTAAGCTTACTGCCTTTGGAAAGGCTCAGCTCGCTTGCGGAACCGGGGTATTTGATTCTGACTGGATTATTCTTGTAGAAGGGCGTGCAGATGTGATCAATCTGTTGCGTGCCGGCTTTGACAACGCGATTGCCATCGAGGGAGCAAAAATCGATGAAACCATCATCAAGCTCACTGATGGCAAGAAAGTAATCGCCTTCCTCGACGGCGATCGAGCAGGAGACTTAATCCTTAAGGAATTACATGGCGTGGTAAATATCGATAAAGTGCTGAGGGCCCCCACGGGCAGAGAAGTTGAGGAATGCACGCCTCTGGAGATCGCAGAGATATTGAAAGAAGGAATGCTATTTGCAGGTGCGAATGGGCAAGAAGGGCGTGTAATCATACCTCAGCAGCAACAGACAGAAAGGAGACAAAACACTAAAAGAGACAGACAAGAGCAAGGCATGGGAGAAGAACGAGAAATACAAGTTAATTCAGGTGGCCCAAGCATAACCGTCTCAGAAGATAATGCAGATATTCTTTCAGCCGTCAAGGAGGTCTATCCACAAATTAATGAAACCCTAGAAGCCGTAGTATTGGATGGTTCGATGAAAATACTACTTAAAGTTCCTGTTTCCGATGTGGTCAAAAAGTTAGATAGAATTGAAGGGGCAAAGATGCTGGTATTAGACGGCATTGTCACACAACGCCTGGTGGATGCTGCTGATAAAGTCGGAATCGAATATATCGTCGGCCATAGAACGGCCGATTTGAAAAAATCTACTGACGTTCGCGTCAGAACTTTTGGCGACATGGGAATCAATAACTAGATAGGATGTCAGAAATTAAGTTACAACACATCCTAACTATGACCGAGCTCCTCCTGTTAGGTGCCAAATACAGCTTTGTCGAATTGACTACGACTGATTTAGGTAAGAATATAATGAAGTCACAACAAGCAGCTTCTAAACACTTGCAGGAGTTAGATGCTGCAGGATATATAAACAGGGTCAGAAGGGGTCAGAAATTCAGAGTAAAATTGACAGATAAAGGATATTCAGCAGTCGAAAAATTGTTTTCAACTCTGAAGACTGCTATTGAATCGACCCCTCCTACTACGATTAGCTTTGAAGGAAGAGTCGTTTCAGGCATGGGCGAGGGTGCGTATTATATGTCCTTGGGAGGATATCGTAAACAATTCTATGAGAAACTAGGGTACGAACCGTATCCTGGCACATTAAACGTGAAACTCGTTGACAAAATCTTCAGAGACGCCCGACGTGAAATCGGCAGGTATCCTTCGATTTTTATTGATGGGTTCAGTGACACTAAAAGAACGTATGGATGGGCAAAATGCTATCTTGCTCATATAAATGACGGAGCAATCAGGAATGCAGCCGTTTTAGTATTGGAACGCACTCACTACGATGAAAGTATGCTCGAAATAATTGCACCGGTTTCGATAAAGGATACGGTTGGGATCCATAATGGAGACAAAATCAAGATCAAAATGTTAGTCTAGCCTTCTGAGCGAACAATTCGATTAGAAAATTGCACTCAGGTATTCCTAAAGCCTATAGAAAGATTCACCAAGATAATCTTTTATCTCGGAGCTTTTTGTGCCCGGTACTGGAGTATTAAGCCTTACAACCCTTACGTTCAAGTTTCTTTTCTGACAATTATCTGCGATATCCTTTTCGCTATGAGCTTGGTCGTAACCGAGAGCAATGACGTTTGGCTTGATGTGTTCGACGGTCTCATACAGCGTGCCCTCCCGCCCTAAAATAGCCAAGTCCACAAGACGTAACGACGATACAAGTTCCGCCCGTAGCTTCTCATCATGGTAGATTCTCCGGTCTTTCTTTATCATTGCCGCGGTGGAGGTTGTTGCAATGACGACGATGAGAACATCGCCTTGCGCTTTTGCAGCTTTAAGCGTATGGATGTGCCCCGGGTGTATTAAGTCAAAAACTCCGCCAACCAAGACTACCTTAAATGCATCTCTGCCTAAGAAAGTTAAGCTTGGCATGTCACTTTTTTCGACAAACCCCAGGTCAACAAGTTTTTGGATTTTTTCAATATAGATCTCTCTGGGCAAAGGCAAGCGAGATCTGAGCCGGTCTAGAGCAGCAACACTTGGGTCCAAACTGCTTAGGTAGAATGACCCGAGAATTGCTTTATCTAACGGATCCATTATCTCTTATGTCCTTATTCAATGTTATATATTGGCTAGTTCTGATCCGTGACGCTGTATTGCAGCTTTGCTGAAACAGGGCGTATGACTTACCTCGACTGGGGATGAGCAAGAAAACATTGTTAAAGTCAGCAATACCTTGCCCGATAAAATAATTTCGCATTCCAGATCTACCTATTGATCTGAACAAACACTTATGCAATAAAATTCATCGCGTGTACCGGAACAAAAGCCTAATGTTGTCGTTAAAAAAAAGTGTACGTTATTAGAAATATCAGACCTAAAACTCCTGCCTACAGCTCAGGAGTTGACCACAATGATCTCTGCAAGGCAACTAAATGACATGGGCAGTTTCTACCGCACCACAGAATCTAAGTGGCACCTAAGAGCATCGTCCTTATTACCAACTCGGAGTTGCTGCTACTAAGGTTATATATCGGTCAGACTGCTTCTCCCTGGGTAACAACCAATGTCGGACAATAATGTGGAACAAACTTCCCTAGAGCTGACCAATAATGCTGAACCGAGAAAAAAAGTGAAAGCAGTGGCTCTTTTATCTGGAGGTTTGGATAGCAGCTTAGCAGTCAGAATAATGTTAGAACAAGGGGTTGAAGTCGAAGCTGTAGCGATTAAAACTCCATTTTGCGATTTTGATTGCGGTAAAGGGTGTGGGCATAGGGTAAAGGAAGTTGCCAGTGATCTCGAAATTCCTCTAAAGACGATTTATTTTGGTGAAGAGTATCTGAGAATGCTTAAGCGGCCCAAGTTCGGATTTGGCTCTGGAATGAACCCTTGCATTGATTGTAGAAGCATGATGTACAATGCCGCCAAGGAACACATGAAGAAAATTGATGCAGATTTCATTGTTACAGGGGAAGTACTTTACCAGAGACCTATGAGCCAGAACAATAGGGCTTTGGATATAATTGAAAAAGAGACAGATACTCAAGGCAAGGTGTTAAGACCACTCTCGGCGAAATCCTTACCCATGACAGATATAGAAAAGGACGGCTCAGTCAAACGAGAAAACCTTTGTAACATCGTAGGGAGGTCACGTAAAGGTCAACTAGCCCTGGCAAGGAAATTTGGCATAGACGACCCTCCAAATGCAGCAGGTGGATGTCTGTTAACAGATCCTCAGTTTTCTACGAGAATTAGAGATTTGATGCAATATTTAGATGATCCAGGAAAGGTTCCAAGTATCAACGATGTGGAACTACTAAAGGTTGGCAGACACTTCAGATTATCAAATACGGCAAAGCTGATCGTTGGTAGGGATCAGAACGAGAACTACATAATGAGCTCTTTGGTGATTAACGACGACATTGTAATCGAGGCGGAGGAATTTCCTGGACCAACTTCTATACTGCGAGGCAAGAATTACGAGGACTCGTTGGTGGAAAAATCTTCACAAATAGTTTTGCGTTATTCCGATTCTCCACGTGGACACGAGTCAAAAGTAAGAGTCAAGTACCACGGCCAGGTCAACGTTATTTCGGCATTTCCAATCGGTAACGGAGAGCTAGAAAGTTTACGAATCTAAATCAACCACTCAGTAAATCACTTTTGACCACCATGACTATTTGCAGATTGCGTCGAGTTCTCTTCTGAAAACAAGAGTAGATAGATTAATGCAGACTCAGAACACGCCCATCTTTTTAAAAGCTATAACTCTTCGAGATATGAGCGATATTCCAGGTATAAAAGATGATGCAAAAAAGCACATGATTCTCATTTTGCGAGTTACCCCTTTGGCGCAGAAAGACGTTGTCGAACTGCGCAAGGCAATCGAGGATCTTTATAAATATGTCCAGTCAGTTGGCGGAGATATTGCTAGATTGGGAGAAGAGCGTGTAGTTATAACCCCTCCAAGCGTTAGAATATGGCGTGGTAATTACGATTTGAAGTAATCACACTTCGAACATCGTACCTCTCGAATTAAATTTCCTCTATCTCAAATATCTATTCATTATCTGGACTTCAAATCAACTTAATTGCTTCTTGGACCATTGGGTGTTGAGTAGGTATCTTGAACATTTTGTTCAAGGAGCTTGCTAGATTCTGTACACTTGCTCGTTCACCATGATTGACCAGAATCCTCCGGAGCTTGGGTTTGAGTCTATTAATGTAAGCAATCGATTGATTATAATCGCAATGACTGCTAAACCCTTCAACTTTCTGCACCTGACAATTGATTGTGATAGTCTGGCCACATACGGAAATTTCTCGTCCCCCTTCTTGTATATACCGGCCCGGTGTACCAGCCGCTTGATACGATGTCAAAATTAATTTATTCCGTGGATCTCCTGAGATTTGTCTGAGATATCCTACCGACGGTCCACCAATTAGCATTGAAGAAGGTGAAAGGATTATAGCCGGTCCGTTATCAAGCCTTGCAGACTCGACAAAATTAAATTCCTCCTCATGAAAAGGTGCTTCTTCGGTATCTAATATCCTATGGTTCATTTCTCTGGAAAGATATTCTGAAAAAACTTCGTGTATAGAGCTGGCTTCTAGAATGATCTTTTCTATTAGCATCTTTGTTTTGTCGATTTTACCTGCCTTCATGTGCATATGAATAATCAACATAAGTTCTTGCGCTAAACCCACAGAGGGCACAGGAAACAAAATCTTGCCCCCTCTTGAAATGGTATCGTTGATACTCTCTATAAGACATTGATTTGACTCTTCACGCTGAGGGAATATGTCATGTTTATCGCCGTATGTGCTCTCGATAATTATTGTTTCAACCCTCGGAAAATTCCATATAGCATTATCTAGCGAGTATGTCTTACCAAACTTTAAATCGCCAGTATAAAGAAGGTTGTGATCTCCATTTCCAATGTGTAGATGAATTAACGCTGAACCTATGATGTGACCGGCGTTGCTCAACATGAGTTTTACATCAGGAGAAATATCTGTAACGATTCCGAAGGAAAGAGGAATAGTATGCACAACCACCTGCTCAATGTCTCTTACCGAATACAGGGCGGCCGAACCCATATTCTTCAAGTATTCCCACTGCAGCAAATACATGAGAGGCAAGGTAGGTTCCGAGCAATACACCGGTCCGGCGAATCCGAATTTAAATAATGAAGGCAAGAAGCCTGTATGATCAAGGTGCGCATGACTTAATACAATAGCGTCAAGTTCGTTCAAATCAAAGCCCGTTAGGTCAAATCTAGGAAAACTTCTAATTGACTCCTTGCTGGAAATGTTTATGCCGCAATCAAGTAAAATCTTGCTTTCATGAGTCGACAGAATGATTGCAGACCTCCCGACCTCGGCAAATCCTCCTAAAGTTATTAAACTTGCTTCTACTATTTCATCTAGCCTAACCCTAAAAATTTTCTCACCTACTTCTTTGTAGAAGTGAACTCGTTGAGTAACGGTGTCTTGCAGTATCTTATTAATTTCCTCTATTGTTGAGATCGTATGCGGCGCCTTTCTGATTTCTACCTTCCAACCTGTTTTTTCTGCTAGCTCAACATTGACAATATCATCATTAGCTTTGGATATTAACGAAGGTCTCTCTGCAAATAACACGGCCTCGCCCAAAGCTGGGTCAAAGAAGATATTGGCTACACCAATCTCAGTCTGGAGTGTCTTCCTTATTAGTTCAAATGCATCGTGCTCAGGTATTCGTAAGGATTCGTCGATACGAATAACTATTCTTTTTTTTATGGTGTTGACCATATTCGAAACTACTTGAGCATTTTTCAACAAATAGCCGGGATTCTTTGAATATAGAGCTATACGTGGTCCCTCGTACTCAATTTTTGTGAGTTCAGCCTCGCTTGGCAAGTTTTGGAGTATAGCAGCCATAATATTATGACCTGCGGATTCTTGGTCGGGCTGTTTACGTTGCATTTGATTTTAATCACTATCTTTATATTTTTTCGAAAACATTAATCGAAACTAATGCAGCAATATTACATTCCATCATCCAACAATCCCATTTAAAGAGTGTTTCGGCAAAGAATCCTTAAAGTGCTTCATGATAGGAATAAAATTGCTCAACTACCAATTTTAACACTAAAGTTGAAATACTAAGTGCATTTATAATACGTTACTGAGATAGCTTGGAAGACAGAGACTCACGTACTAGTGAACAACGAGGTAGCTACGGTAGCAGCGGTGGAGGTTACAGGGGCGATAGAGGTTATGGCGGAGGCTACGGGGGAAGAGGTGGCGGAGGGTTTGGAGGGACCAGACCATTCAGACCAGCCCCAGTAAAAGTTGGCGAAGAGTTTGAGGTGAAGATTGAATCGATGAGTAAAAGAGGCGACGCAGGTGTGGCGAAAGTGGAAGGGCTGGTTATCTTTGTTGCAGGTACAAACGTAGGCGACACTGCAAAGATAAGGATAACAAAAGTGGGCAGAGGATATGCGACAGCAGAGATTGCTGCAACTTCAGATACAACATCGCAGATAGCAAGCGAGCCTTCTGCACAGGACACTGCTTCTGGAACTTCCTCCAAAACAGAAGACCAAGAAGAAAATAAGGATGTAACCACACATGTGGAAGATGCGGAAGAAAAGCTGTAGAGGTTCTTATATGTCGCAGAAACTGATAACTTGAGCAATTCATAATCACGTCCTGATCTGAGTTACACTTAATTTTTGTAAAGCAAAATCTTGTACGTTTTCTGAGGCCGTACCATTGGGCTGTACGATTATATGTTTAGAGACGATACTGCCTCAAATTCGTAGAGGAAACGTCTTATTCATGCAAACAAGATTAAATATATCTCGTACTTAACGTGGTTGCCATGGCATCAGCGCCTACTCACTTAATGGAACTACCCAGAAAAATATTGATAGGCGATGGTGTCATTTCTAGTCTTGGTGCGTTCGTCAGAGATATCGGTTATTCGGCATCCAAAGTCGCCTTTGTAACAGGGAACACCGTAAAAAGGAGAGCAAGTGCAGACATTACGTCGTCGTTTCAATCAATGTCTCTAGATGACACCTGGTATGTTGTAGTTGATTCGTCCATCGCTTCTGTTAATAAATTAAAAAAGTCACTTGCAAAGGCCATTCCAGATATCATTATAGGATTCGGAGGAGGACGGTCCGTTGACGTAGCTAAAATGACCGCATTTCAGCTAAACAAACCTTTCATCAGTGTACCTACATCAGCTTCACATGATGGGATTTCTAGCCCATTTGTTTCGATAAGGGGCTCCAAAAAACCGTATTCAGTAAAAGCAAACACCCCACTTGGAGTTTTAGCCGACACTACATTGCTTGCCGAAGCACCTATCCGTTTAATGGCAAGCGGGTGTGGGGACCTTGTCGCGAAGATTACGGCGATCAAGGATTGGGAGCTTGCCCGAGATGAGAATAATGAATATTTTGGAAGCTACGCAGCTAACCTTGCATATATGAGTGCAAAAATTATATTGAATGAATCGAGAAGGTTGCGGGTCAGAAGCAGATCCGGAATTCGTATTGTTGTGGAGGCTCTCATCAGCGCTGGGGTGGCAGCTTGTATAGCAGGAAGCAGTAGGCCTTGCTCAGGTGCGGAACACCTTTTCAGTCATGCCGTAGAATACATCGTTGGTCAGAACTATGGGCTTCACGGTGAACGAGTCGGTCTGGGTACTATCATGATGGCTAAACTTCATAACATTGATTGGGAGATTATTGTAGAAACGTTGGAACGAGTCGGTGCACCGACAAAAGCAAAACAAATAAGATTGAATGAAGAGCAACTAGTTCTCTCTTTGCTAGCGGCTCAATCGTTGAGACCTGACAGGTATACAATTCTCAGTAAAGCCAAATTAAATAAAAGTTCGGCGTTTGACCTTGCTAGGTCGGTAAAGGTTATTTAAGATGTGGAAAAAGCCCTTATGCACAAACTCCTTCAATTTTCTTACTCGCTCCTAGACACTTCCATTGCCCCAACTTCTTTGCTAGAGCGAGCGTCGTCTTCTGACTCCTCGTTAGACTTCGTCGAATTGGTCGCTTTGTAAGTTTCTACGAATTTAACGTTTGTGATGCTACCAACATATTTGAAGATGTCACTGGCTATCCCACGCTTGATAACTTGTAATCCTTCGGTTAGAAAGGTTTCTTCTGGGAACTGGATAGTTAAATTTGATCCTTCAAGAATGAATTTTATTTTTTCATCGTCAAGCGGCAGTCTTCTTTTCATCAATGAGAGCACTTTGTCATTATCACTTTCTAGTTTCTTTATTATGTTCACCTTATATGTTAAGGTCCGCCCTGCTAATCTGTGATTGAAATCGACCTGAACTCTTCCTGATCCTACGAATCTGACAATACCTGTTCGTTCATCAATTTCCACCTCATCACCTATTCTGACTTCGTCTGCTTTGTCTCCTAGTTTCCTCTGAGCGACCATTCTCACCTTATTCGGAATTCTTTCTCCAAATCCTTTGTCTGGAAGGACATCTACATCGAGTTTATCGCCACTGCTTGCTTCTGCCAAAGCCTCGTCTAGACCCTTTAAAACCCAACCTTCACCGACAGAGACAAGTCTTGGTCCATACTTGCGCGTCGGGTCGTACAGGTCTGAATTTTTGGCGTCTTCCTCACTGGTGGTTTCAAAAATTTTGTTGGTATCTTTAATGTTAGCTGTATAATCTATCAATATAAGGGAACCCTTCTCTAAAGTCATGAAATTTGACATCCGATTTACCTTATATTAATCTTCATGGGAACGACGGTACCAAAAAAGGTTAGCTAACACTTTCAAGTTTTTTTAGTGCAATAGTACCTGCATCTGGACTCACCTTTAATCCCAAAATGTTCATGACTGATGCGATAGAGGACAAGGTTCTCATCACATGATACTTACTAACCTCACCCATTGATCCGATTCGGAACACTTTACCCTTGAGGTCGCCAAAGCCGCCGGCAACAAGAATCCTAAATTGTTGTGAAAGTAATCCTCTAAATTTCTTGTCATCCATTCCCGGTATATAGTTGATAGCAATTACTACATTGCTCCTAGCATCTTGCCTCGCAAAAGGTGATAGGCCCATCGCATCCAGACCTGCATAAAATGCATCTGCGCAGGCTTTGTGACGCGCGATTCTTTTGTCCAACCCTTCCTCAAGAACCATGTCGAGTGCTACACTGAAAGCATTGAACAGTGGCAAGGCAGGAGTGAATGGGGTTTCAAAATTTTCTTCGTAATACTTGAAGTATCTTTTTAAGTTAAGGTATTGTGTTGGAGGAGGGTTCGCTTGCATATGTTTTTTCGCCCTCGCGCTAATCGACATTGGAGATACTCCTGGTGGCGCTGCCAACGCCTTCTGGGAAGCTGTTACACAAATATCGACATTCCATTTGTCGACCGGTAACTCGTCGCCACCGAGAATTGAAACTGCATCTGCAATGAAAAAGGCACCACTTTCGGAACACAATTGACTCAACTTGTCCATATATCGCAAGGTTGTTCCGGTAGACGTCTCATTGTATACCGCGTATATGGCTTTAATATCCTTGTTGCGGTCAAAAGCCTCTTCGATTTCCGAATACCGGGGATTCTGACCGAACGGTGCGGTGACTCTTATAGCATGACCTCCCCAGCTGTCTATCAGGTCTGCCAGACGCGTTCCGAATTCGCCGTTAACAGGAATGATCGCTTTGTCGTTTTTTCTGATCATATTGATAACAGATGCTTCTACTGCGCCTGTCCCTGATGTGGTCAACAAAACGATATCGTTCTGTGTTTGGAATACCCTTTGCGTCTTTTCAACAATGGTCTTGTAAAGACGACGAAAGTCATCACTTCTATGATTGATAATATGCGTTAGCATAGCGCTCATCACTCGATCTGGTACGTTGGTAGGACCAGGAAGCATAACTAGGTATTCCATGTTGGATAAATGACCGAATTACCTTCCGATATTTATAATTACATCAACTGTCTGTGTGCTAAAGCTACCGACGTTAGGCAACTTTGTTAGCCACAATGTTTGTTGGTCCATTTGAGTATTGACTCGTAGCAGATATTACGCGGATCTGCTCTTAAGAGTGCAATACGATCATAAGCCTGTCCGATCGTAATATGTGAGAATGAAAAATCGTCGCTCGAGAATCATGAAAATTGCATCAGCAAAGGGGTTCAACACTGTAGCTGCATTTCAGCCCGAAAATGTTTTCTATCTTACCAATTTTTGGGGCGAGGCGATTGCTATTTGCAGCTATGATAGAACTTCGTTGGTAGTTCCTAAATTGGAGGCTTCAAGAGCACAACAGGATTCCAAAGACTGCGAAGTGATTATCTCGGAGAGAGGATTTCAATTAATTGACACGTTTATCAATGCGGTCAAAGACAAGGTGGTATGTGCAGACTATGCGGACTACCCTACCGTTGAGGCAATCCAAACAAAGGCCTCTAAAAAACACTTTATTGTCAATACAGAGGCATTACTTGAAGGACGAATGATCAAGGAGGAGAACGAAATTTATGCAATATCTAAGGCGGCAAAAGTCCTCGACGATTTATATGAAATATGCACACACGAAATCAAAATTGGGCTATCAGAGCGTGCTTTGCAGGCTAAGATAATATTTGAAGCCATGCAGATGGGTGCCAATTCTGCATGTTTGAAATCAACGTTGAATCCTTTGATAATCGCGAGCGGTCCAAATGGGGCTCTGCCCCATGCACAGGTTTCCGATCGTAAATTCGTCGATGGCGACATGGTCGTAGTAGACTTGAGTCTCCGTTATGCCTCTTATATAGCAGACGCGACTAGAACATTTGCATTAGGTACAACGGCATCGGAAACGAAAGAAGCATATGAACTAGTCAAACAGTCTCAACAACTTGGGATTAACTGCGCTGAGGAAGGCGTCGTTTGCGAGCGAGTAGATAAAGAGTGCAGAGCATTGATCAGTTATGGGGGATACGGAAATCAGTTTATCCACTCAACGGGGCATGGAATAGGTCTTGATGTCCATGAGCCTCCTTGGTTGAGGACTCCAAACCAACAGGTTTTAAAGAGAAACATGGCCATAACTATTGAACCCGGGATATATCTAAATGGTAAGTTTGGCGTAAGGATTGAGGACAGCGTCATTGTAGATAATGGGCAGGCGAAGAACTTGAACGCTTTCACGAAAGATCTCCTCGTACTCGGCTGAAGCAGACGGCTTACACCTGAATTTTGTTATATTTAGCTGACGCTTCTCGCAGGTCGTCAGATCCAATCTGGATAATAACGGATCCGAATGCCACATGGGCCTGAATGAGGCATGTAGTATTCTAAGGAAAAACTGTACCGTTTTTACTCACAAGATGACCTTCGAGGGTCAAAACGTACACCTACTCTCAAATGTACGTACACCTATATCACGATGAAAATTATGAACTTGATATTTGATAGACATTCGGATCGAATATCAACCAGGCAGGGGGTTTGAACAGAAATAAATCAGAAGTGCATGCGACAGTGTTTTTCATGGATAAGAGAAATTCAGTTAGGAGGATTGATCTGTAGTAGAAGGCTCAAAAATGCTGCGAATTCATCTTGTATTATGAAGCAGAGATTATTATCTCTTGGAATCTTTTTGTACTTGGCATAGATTTGCAATCGTATCAAGTATTTTTCTGGCTACCTGATATTTATCTTGCAGTGGCAGATGAATAACTTTCTTCTGTCTGTCTATTATGAAAACCTCGTTCTCGTCAGAACCGGTTCCACAACCTTTCCTACCTAAATCATTCGCTATTACTAAGTCTCCATCGCACTCGTGCAATTTCTGAAATGCCTTATTAATTAAGTACGAATCTGAGACATCGTGTTCCGCTTTGAACGCGACTAAAAATAGTTTATTGTTTCTGCTGATAGGCTTAACTCGATCTATTATTTTTGTCGTAGGTAACAGTGGTAATACGAATTTGCCTTTTTTAGTCTCTATTTTTTTAGGCGATGTCTGTTGAGGGGCAAAGTCCGTTATTGCAGCACAGAAAATAACAATATCATATCTCTTTGAAGATAATTCCGACAAGATAGTTATCTCCATTTCTCTGCTTGTGTTTACTTTGATCACATTTCTTATTTTTATTGGGACGCGTGTGCCATCCGATCCATGACCGTATACAAGCGTAACTTTTGCACCTGCAAGCAGTGCTCCTTCTGCAATCGCAATTCCCATTTTACCTGAGCTTAGATTCGTGATAACCCGAATAGGGTCAATGTGCTCGACTGTGCTGCCAGCCGTCACTAGGATGTTCTTCCCTTCCAACGAGAACGATGTATGCGTCCCGTTAAGTTCTCTCATAACCGATTGCAAAACCAATTCCTGTTCCACTATCTTGGCTTTGCCCTCTTCAACAGAAGGTTCTAAAAATTTCACGCCTATATCCTTTAACCGATCGACATTTTGTCTGATTATGTCGTTTGTATACATCGATTCATGCATAGCGGGTGCAACAATGATGGGGATTCTCGAACCAAGAGCAACAGTCAAAACAGAAGCAACAGTTGTGTCGTCTATCCCATTCGCAATCTTACCTATCGTATTAGCAGTGCATGGGTAAACAAGAATGAGATCTGACATATTCGTATCAGCTAACGCTATGTGCTCTAATTTTCCGGTTAATTTCGTCAGAACTTCATTACCTGTAGCCCATTTCATGATATCTGCTTTAATCAGCGTCGAGGTAGTTGATTCGGACATTACAGCATAGACATCTGCGCCGTGTCGCATCAGTAGACGTGCTAAGTCGATCGCCTTGTAGGCCGCGACACTGCCTGTGATACAAAGTACTATTTTTTTTCCTAAAATTTCTTTTCCTTGCGTAGCTACTAAGTCTTTAGATGGATGTCTCCCCCTTTTATCTGCTGAATGCATTCAGTCCCTCAACTATTTTTTTGTTGTAGTATTTTTTGCAATTCTCTGTATTCATTAGAATTCATATGAAAAATGTTCTCTTCATCGGGAAATTTCGCACTTTTGACATCAGACCTATACAGAGAGACGGCTTGAAAAATGGAATTAGATAGGTCGGCATATCGTTTGACGAATTTTGGCTTTATATCTTCATATATGCCGAGCATATCGTGTAATACTAGGACTTGACCGTCGCAACCAGAACCTGAACCTATTCCAATTACCGCAACAGAAAGGTCTTGTGAGATGATCCTAGCGACTTCGCTTGTTACCATTTCGAGAACTATGCTAAATACGCCTGATTGTTCTAGGGCTCTGGCCTCCGTAATTAGTTTTTGTGACGAATTTTTTGTTTTACCTTGCACTTTGTAGCCCTCCCATAAAGAAGAAGTCTGCGGCTTTAGCCCGATATGCCCCATGACCGGAATGCCCATAGAAACTAATGCCTTTATTGTATTCACTACTTCTGTTCCCCCCTCAAGTTTTACCGCATCGCAGCCAACTTTTATAAATCTTATAGCATTTTTTATAGCAGCACCCATGCTATGTTGATAAGAACCGAAAGGCAGGTCGGCCACCACCATTGCCCTTTTTGTTCCCATGGCTACTCCCTTGGAAAAGACAAGCATCTCCTTTATTCCAACGGGTATTGTACTTTTATACCCCAACATAACCATACCTGCGCTATCGCCTACAAGAATAATATCGACACCTGCCTTGTCACAGATCAACGAGGTAGAATAGTCATATGCAGTCAGCGCGGCGATCTTCTCTCCTTTTTTCTTTAACATCAGAATATCATTGACGTTGTTTCTTCTGACAGGTGTGTTGGTGTTATTCCATTTTTTTTGATAATGCCGCTGCATTTTTACCCCCTTGAATAATTTTTAATGAATGTGCAAGGTTCTCTTTATTGTTAAATCCCATGATAATTTTGGTGAGTATCGCATCGTCTTTGGGACATTTGAGTTTTCTTACGATGGAAACCATTGTTGGCAATGCTCGGGTAATATTATCTACTATTGTAATTTGAGCCACTCTCGCGGTTCTAGAGAGCGGGTTCAGATCTATCGCGATAATCTTTTTGCCCATCTTGACAAGGGCCTCCGCTCTGTCTCCATCTTCAAGAGGGACAATAACAACGTCAGCCACGTAAATACCATGAGGGTCTACTCTTCGCCGCTCACTTTGCAGTTCAGATATTCTTGCTGAAGAGCGTGAACCGACCCCGTATACCGTTCTTGCGCCGTTCTTTATCAGTTCTTTTTCGATAGATCGCTCTCGTCGTTCGTCTCTGTAGAAAAGATTTACCTCTAACAGTGCATTCGCAACTTTGCTTAGCTCGACAATTTCTTTTGCACAAATTGCAGCAACATTTCCATTAACTGAAATTACCGGATGCCTTGCGAGTAGTAGCACGGTAGATGCAGCAGTTATTGCAACATGGGCAGATTCGGTAGTCCGCTCGCCTAGCAGGTAATCGAAAGCCTCCCCCCTTCCATGAGCTATCAAACCCTCTGCCGCGACCAATCCCCGAATGAAACCATTCACAAGTGTCTCTCGAACCAGAAGTGATTTCAATCTAGGATGGCTCGAGGGAATTTTGTAACTCATTAATACTCTACAGCACTCTTGCACCGATATTGTCTATGCCACATGTGAATAATTGACCGTTATGGCCAACAAGGCACTGTTCCGCCTCACGGACCCGATCCTCTGGAACTATTGTGAAAATTGTGTCACCGAATAACGCCACACTAGAGTCAAAACCGTGTGATTTCAAGCTGCTAATTGGTTCCTTGCATCGACCCTCAGTCAATCCCACATTTGATACAAACTCATAGGCAATGTTTACAAATTCTCTTATGTCAACGGCGGCCTTTAGATTGTTTAACCAAGTGTTGTCGTGCCAACCAGATCTAAAATCAGAATTGTCGAATAGGATCGATTTAGTAGAAACTGGAGCCATACAGAATATGATTGCCCTATGGCCCTTGAGTTCAATTTTTCTGATAATGCCAATCCCTGGTGCTCCAGCACTCGTCCGCGTCTCAAACCCTCCCGTATATTCTGCTATTACAGTCCCTAATCCTGTTCTGCATACAATCTCAGTGTAGTGAGCAATTTGCGCTGCTTGTTCTGCGCTTAGCCCTACCTTCAAAGACTGGTTAAGAGCATATGAAAGACTGAGAGCTGCTGCCCCACTGGAACCTAGTCCAAAGCCAATTGGGATCTCGATATCATGTTCAATTTTAATATAATATGGTCGTTCAATAAATTTGAGATATTGTTGCAAAACTAATTGCGATACGTCTGCATCCTCGACAGTTCTCCCGTTAATTGAAATTTGATAATGGGGATTGCGATCGTCGAACAGGCTAACAGTCGTTGTAACTCCTCGATCGATCGAAAACCCAGCACCCTCAGATCCCTGATACAGAAAGTGCCGACATGGAACGGATGCTCTCTTTACGATACCAGTAATATGACCTGGGCTAAAAGCCTTGGCTATAGCAACGGGCTGTGTAACGACAGTTGACACATTTAGTTTATAGAGTACATGAAATATAAAAATAATGTTTAATTAGTATAAATTAGTATAAAATATTGATTTGAAGTACGCAAGGAGGTTACAGAAAATAGGTAGTAGTATGCTTATTTCTTTGCCCAGTGACTGGGTTAGAACAAACCGTCTGAATAAAGGATATACAGTGTTCATTGAAACTAATGAAGACAACTCAATCTCGTTATTTCCGTCGGAGGCGAGTGACAGCCAAATAAAAGATGTTACTATCTTGTACAGCGAATCCTCAGTTGACAGCCTGATCAATCAAATATATGGTGCCTACCTTCTGGGCTACAGCGAAATACGGATCAAAGGCAAACGCCAGATCCTTTTCGAACATCGAGAGCGCATAAAGTTAGCGATGAGAAAACTCGTGGGTTTGGAGATAGTGGACGAGGATAATTCAAACATCGCTATACAGTTTTTACTTGATGCTAATTCTCTAGATGCAGAGAAAATCCTCAGGAGAATGAATTCAATTGTCGGAGGGATGTACCGAGATGCCTTGGACGGCCTAAGGCTGAAATCAAAGGGTATTAAGAATTTGATTTTTAGCCGGGACGATGAAGTTGACAGGCAATACTTTCTGCTTGTCAGGTTAATACGCAGCGCAATGGTGGACCAGAAATTGGCGCGGAAGCTTAACTTGAGCAATATCGACATCTTGGATTATAGAATAGCAGCGAATCATCTCGAAAGTGCCGGTGACTATATTGGGGAATTTGCATCCACAGTCCCATCTATTTCTCGGACTAAAATTGTCGATGAGATTAGCGAAGCAGGTAGTTATATAGAGAAAATGCAGGAAAAGTCGGTGGCTGCTTTCACCAAAAAGAATAGATCTGAATCCATTGGGATGATCAAAATGTACAACCAATTTAGACTTATCATGGACTCGATAAAGGAGTTGCTCGCAAAAATAGAATTGACCGATTCCGAATCAACTATTGCAGTTCTGAATTCTATTCATTCCATGGATAAGATTGCAAAATGTTGGGTTGACGTAGCGGATTTGGTCAAACCTGTATCTTTCGATGGTATGAATCATGATAAATCAATACCTATATAGCTCAGCCTTTGTAGTCAGAACGTATGGCTCAAAGGTTAGCACCCACACAAAGTGCATTAATTGAGGAATATGTTAGAGTAATAGCGATAGACTCTCCTTCGACTGCCGTCCAATATAGACAGAGATTAAATGATTTTGCAAGGTTTCTCCCTAATAGTAAATTCCATACCACAATTGACGCCTTTGTTATAGATCAAAAGACAACAACGAAGCAACTTGACCTCTATTCCGTACTTGCTGAATATCATATTTATCTAAAAACGACCAACATTACAAAGAATACCATTGCAAGTCGAGTAATGACTTGTAAAACATTTCTTGAATACCATAACATAGCAATATCAAATATTCAATTTCGATTGAAGGTAAGAGCCAAGAAACAAAAGCTTGTCGAAATGGAAGCATTATCAAAAGATATGGTTAGGAAAATTATACTTGGTTGTCAGACTCCCCGGCTACAAGCGTATGTCATAATGCTTGCGGCAACAGGAATGAGGGCAGTAGAACCTCTTTCTATTCGCTACAAGGATATTGATTTTGAGGCTAGAACTGCAAAAGTAAGATCTGAATTTACCAAGACGAAAATGGAAAGGACTGTGTTTCTAACTGAAGAGTGTGTAAGCAGGCTAAAGATATGGAAGGATTACCGGGAACGTAAGAGGAAGATTATTGACAATAAAAGTGGCAAGATTAGATACGTCAGAAAACCGATAGAAGACTCTGCATTATTCTTTACTTCTGGCCGATGGAGAGTTGTCAAAGATCCTCACAATTTATACAACCAGCTTGCAGCAGAGTTTGGACAAGTACTTGACAGAATCGGATTACAAGCGAGACAGGAAAATAAAGGTAATAGGCATGCAATAACTCTTCATAGTTTTAGAAGGTTTGTAAAGACCACAATTTCGGACCTGGGACACTCTGACTATTCAGAATGGTTCATTGGACATTCCCATAGCACATATTATCGTAAACCACAGGCTGAGAAATTAGACATATTTCGAAAGATTGAACCTTACTTGACATACCTGGACTATCACGAATTAGAAGCAAAAGGTGCAGATATTGAGACTAAATTATCAGAGAAGGATCAGGAGATGCAGATGCTAAAGGACCAGATAGCCAGAATGCAGCAAGAGAAGCAAAAGGAAAATCATGAAATGGAAGAGAAATATAAAGAAATAGATGAGCTAGCCAAGAAGTTCGAGCGTATGGAAAAATACTTCAACAAACTGGACGAAGAGAAATGATTAAAGCTTGCCTATATGGATTGAAGAGTTATGAGTGAAGAAATACCCGGACGGAAAGGGATGATTCAGAGAGCAGTATTGCATTATGCTAAAAGAATCAGAAGTTTGACGGAAGACAAAGACGAACAGACACAACCCGACATTTTCAAAAATGATTTACTTGCTGATGCTAGGGAAGCTGAACTATTGTTGGGTATGGAAAGGAACCCCATTGGAGAGGAGCGTTCAATCGTTTGTTTGGCACTGACCTGTTATATCAGCGACCTTAATCAATCAAAAGAATTTGCCATAAAGAAATTGGGGAATATAAATCTCAGTTTTAAAGATGTAGATCGAGAGTTAAAACTAGCGTCTGATATGAAAGATGAGATATGTTGGCCTTAAGTTTTAGGGGAATGTACAATACCAGCGCTAATGAAACGCAGGAATCAAGAAGACTTTGATATCTTAAAGAAAAGAGAGATGGATATGCATCCCCCATACGGCCAATTAATGAATCCAGTACAACCTATTGCATGGCAGAAGCACGGTAGAGAAATGTTAGTTCATAGTCGATTTATACTCGAGAAAGCTAAACTACGAATCCATCCATCAATGACCAAATTAATTTTATCATTAAAGACTGCGTATGAAGTTAACGGGCTTTTGGATAAGCAAGTTACTTTGCATAATGATATTTATGATTCATTCATAGCTGCTTTACGATTCTATAGGTTCAAGTAATGAAATCGACGACAGATAAATCTCAGCATTTAGGCGAATTCAAATTGATAGAATCCTCATTATTGGATTATTCCAAGTTGAATCAAGTAAATGCATATTACAAAAAGGAAAAGAAATGAGTAAGCAAGAAGAACCAGAAAAGAAGCCACTAATAGAAGGTCAGAAAGACATGCTCCGAAAGATACGTGACTGCGAGACACGGAACACACGTTGACCAAACCATCACATGCCAGGAGAATCATATACTGCGATAAATGCGGTAAACGTAGGCCATTTGAAGACTACAAAGAGTTAAAACTGCATCTTCGGCACTTCCATGGTCAAGGATAGCCGTTCGGTGACCGCAGCCTGCCTTAACTTCTATTGGTTTGTCCTTATGGTGGCCAAACATTATTGTATTCCCCTTGCCTTAAGATATGCATAAGCCACCTTTATCATGGTTTGATTGTTGCCGTAGCCTTTTTCAGTTGTATCAGTACCATTTACCAATGTAAGGTGATTTATGATAAAGCCATCACAATTACCCAATGTAATCTTGTCTTCATGGTATAATAGAGATTGAACGCAATGTAGTAAATCGTTTCCATTCATTAATATGTCTGTATTATTTGCTTTATGCAACATTGCTCTATCAACAAGTAAGCGCTGTGCGTCTAATGTATGGTTAATATTCTGAGCATTTAATCCCAGTACGTTCGTTGTATTCGCCGCCGTCTGCGCGTGTGCTACTCCCATGAGTATAATTACTATCCCCACAATCACAGATAGAATCGACATTACCAGACCAAAGATTAACAATGGTTTATTCATTTTATTTCCGTGTTCCTAGGAGAACAATAACATGACTCGCAGATAAACAATCCTCAGATTTGTTTAAAATTACTTATTACATCTGCCCGCTTACACAGAGGACAGGCAATGAGGATTTCATCTGTCATTTGCCCATCCCCTTTAACATCGCGACAAATTGCTTCAGACAAATAATTTCGTCAGATGTTAAGTCTACTGTTTCTGGTTTTACTAGTGCCAATATGTCTTTTGTCGGTAAGTCGACAGCCTTTGGTGTCTCTTCTTTGTGTGCGCCATAACACTTGTGCACCGTTAAATCCTGATTTCGTGGTCCATTAACTCCAAGTTCAGCACGTTTGGCCTTATTCCAGTTAATTTCCCTGCCACAAGTATTGCAGTGTGTTAGACTCATTGTGCTTCCCTCTTTACTGCTAGTGCACATCTACTACACCGATAAAACCACTTGTTCCATAGCTGCAAGTTACCTGAACATCTGCCACATTTCATTGCCGTCATTCTTAATTGACTCATATCTATAGACGCTATAGACAAGTATTTAGCTTTATTGTTGGTTGTTTATGTAACATTATTCTATGGTGTCTATAGACTTATAAGGTAGCAATAGATAAACACCTCATAATGGCTGAACTAACGAGTATTCAATTAACCAAAGAAACGAGGGAGAAATTAAGCAGTTTAGGTCGCCATAGAGAGAGTTATGAGGATATAATATTACGACTAATTGAAGTATATGACCGTGTTAAACCTTCTAGTGAAATAGGTGTTGAGGAGAAGGAGAAGATGATAAAGGGATTCTCGTCTGATGTCCACAAACAGACAGAAAAAATGAAGAGCCGTAAGAAATAAGGGCAATGTATCCCCTCGGTAACGACCTAACTAACTAAGAAACCGAGAGGCCGTTCACCTCCTATTTGATTTAGTCTATTATTATAATCTTGTATCAGTAGTTTCTGCTCACCTGCATCAGAAATTGATATGATATGATTCGGTCCTGGGTATGATGAATAGGAATAGAAAATATACGGTAGCATGAAATTGATTACAACGTACGATACGAACAGACTAATTCCTATACTGAGTATCAGTCTAGTTATTATCATATCTGTTATATTATGTTTAACATATACTGTGATTGGGGGGTTATATGACACTACCTCCCCTGTATTTTTGAATCAGCTTAGTATCGTTGGGTAAACAGAGTATTCCAGAGCCAGACATAGAATTACAGGGATCTGACATGTTCTTTTCGGCAGCCATTTGCGTCTTATTCGGCAGAAATTTAGTTATGTTCACTGTTGACATATGTGGAGGTATGGTAGTTGTTATAGATACTGCTAGCCCTATCAGGATTGTAACAGAGGCAACCAATATCCCGCCTACGACTATTCTGTATTTTGTGAATATCATTTACTTAATGGACCGTCCCGTTCGTGGATGGTGTTGGATTAAACTGTGCTGTAGGTGGCTGCTGCTGTGGAAGTGGCTGACCGGTTGTGCCAGGAAAGGGTTGTTGCTGCATCTGTTGTGGATTAGGCTGATTCATTTGCTGCGCCATTTGCTGCTTCTGATACTGACCAATTAGCCATTACTCCCAACCTGTCAGACTGGCGGTTATGGCTGCTACTTGACGCTTCAAGTCAGCAACTTGCAACTGAAGTGAAATTAGTTGTGCTTGTGTCGAGTTAGCTGCTATTACAAATACAATCAAAAATAATGCCGTTATCGTACTGTTATATTCACCACACTTGGAGACGACGATAAACCATTACTATCTGTAACGGTCAGGCTAAATGATAATGTTGTCGATACTATCGGAGCTGTAAATGTTGGTCTTACAGTGTTTGCACCTGTTAGACCAATACCAGTCCCTCCCGTTTGGGTCCACGCATATGCTAGTATAGTATCACCCTTGACCTGCGTTAGCGATTGGAATCGTCCGTGACAACCACAGTCACAGTCCTTGACATCACACGCGTGATGCTGATTTGAGATACACGCCAGAGTCTTCAATATTCCAATCTCTAACAGGAGTAGTTAAAATATCATGTCAATGTAAGCTGCTGCTACTAAGATATGGCAACTCAATGGTAAGATCCGTTAGTTATTTCGTAATTCGTTATTAGACCTTGTCTCTGCGTATCATTTGCTATCTCTAACGATTTTGCTTACTTCATTAGAGCTATAGGATCTGCGATATTTATTGAAAAATCCGTATGATCAAATAGCAGTCAAACAGCCCACGGATATGCTAGCATAAAAAAGTTGGGGAAGGAAAGTCTCTTCAGTTAAGCGCGACACCAGCATGTACTGCCGGTGCTGCACTGAATGCAATTCCAATTCCGCCGGCTATAACTGCGCCGATGATTGCGAGATATTTTTTCATCAATGTATCTATGGTATAAACCCTGTGCTATAATACCTTTGTTAGGGATTATCTATGATAAAGTAGACTCTGATCTGATTCGTGCGCACATTGTCCCACAATTCTTTCAGTTGTATTTAAGCTGTATACCTGCAGACAGCTGGTAAGGTATCGATACCATCATTCAGAATTTCTCTCGGAGCTACTAGCCACATCGATAATTTGGTAAGTCGAATAAAAGATAGAACATCTCTGCGTTATCTTGGCAATAGATTTCTATCTTGCATTATTTTGATAACCTGCTCATCTGTCACGGGATCAAAGCTTTGGTAATATTGTCCTACTGCATGGAAATTAGAAGGATTAGTGATTACTTCGACTGCGTCGCACTCTTCTTTTAATAGATTTATCGTATCTTTTGGGGCAACAGGAACTGCAATTATCAGACGGCTTGGTTGCTGTTTTCTTATCCATCTGGCAGCAGCTATAATAGTAGCACCTGTAGCTACTCCATCGTCTACTAAAATTACTGTTTTACCTTTGACATTATATTGGAGGCCTGGCTTGCGAAATAACGAGGCTCTTCGCGTGATTTCTTGCATCTGATATGACTTTTCTTTTTCCATATATTCTGAAGAAATTTGTAAGTGATTAGTTACGTCCTGATCGAGATAGGTAGTCCCATCTTCCATAATCGCTCCTATTGCATGCTCTTTGTTGTCTTGATCTGTTAATTTTCTCGGTATTACAATCTCGAAGTCAGCTGATAATTTTTTAGCTACAATGTCAGCCGTAATTACTCCGCCACGAGGAATACCTATAATTAGTGCGCCTTTTTGTTCTTGCTTGTTAATTCTATCTTTCAACGCTTCACCCAGAATATTGGCTGCAGTGACTCTGTCCTTAAACCTGAATTGAAAATTACGAGTTAGACCGTCGAATATCTCGATTTACCTACTTCCTACACGACAAGGATCTTTTTAGCATTTT
The DNA here is from genome assembly GCA_003176995.1 of Candidatus Nitrosopolaris wilkensis. Taxonomy (GTDB): domain Archaea; phylum Thermoproteota; class Nitrososphaeria; order Nitrososphaerales; family Nitrososphaeraceae; genus Nitrosopolaris; species Nitrosopolaris wilkesensis. The sequence continues at coordinate 7,824 of QHBN01000208.1, read as the reverse complement.
TGAATCAGACGCAATAGAAGGACGCTTAAAGACAAAATAAGTATAAAATACATCGAAAGATAGGGTTTTAACCCAATAAAACCTGTATATTTAACGTCGAATCTGCAAAATGCATAGAGAAGGCTCGATTTTTCTGATTTTTTCGCCTCCGGAGAATCGACGGGAAAGGCCAACTAACTCTAATAAAAGACATCTGCAAGATACGCATCAAAACCCACCATCGAAAAATTTTGCAGGCACCGTTAGCGGGAGAAAACAAAAACAATACTACTCACGCTTTGAACAGAGGCAATCATGCAGCTCTTTTAAGATTCTGGCAGTAGCTCCCCAAATCACCTCGTTTCCGTACGTGAATTCATAAAGGCTTTTTGTAGACATATCTTGATGCTCCAGATCAATTTTTTGAGTATCCAGTAGATCAAAAAGAGGAGCATCAATAACCTCCTGCACTTCGTTGATAAGAATTTGAGGTTCTAGAATCCTCTCCTGTATCGTAACAAAAGGAATGATAAAAAAATTGGAAGTCAATGTTCGAACCGATTGCAAACTTCCCAAAATATCTTTCTGTTCTATGATCAGACCGATCTCTTCCCTGGTCTCTCTAGCTGCTGTATCGCACAATGACTTATCTTGTTTCGAAAATGCACCTCCTGGAAATGCAATTTCTCCTTTGTGAGTCTTGAGTGTCGAGTTTCTCTTCGTCAACAGGATTTGCGGCGACGATTGGGTGTAATGAATTATTACAAGAACAGATGCCATTCGAAGGGGCGGATACGAAGTCAACTGCGAGGGCCATTGCGATAAGATCTGTCGGAGACTGAAATAGAGATCCTCTTTGTTCAACATTAGCCTGTAATAGAGATATCAAAATTAAACGTTATATCTGAAAAAAAGCCCTTCCGTTAAGAGAGATGCGGAGCCGACGACAGTAGATCAACAGTAGTAGCCTGCAACGGGACGAATGTCGAAATTGTAGAATTGCGGCCGAGTTTAATAGTAGGTTACCGTTTACGATGATTAGCAGATATAATGAAGATTACTTTCGAATTAAATCCGCCAAAAATATTAAAGGATCAACGTTTCGATTTGGTCCTACTCAACCAAGAGATACAAAAATTTACTAAACGTGCATCTGAGTTGATTGATCTGGTAAATGGAATTCACCTGACTGACTCTGTCCTCGGGATTCCTCGTATATCTAGTGTTACTGCGGCCAGTATGATAAAAAGAACTGGCAACCCGCTAAACCTTAGTTGTAGCCTTAGAGCCCGAGATAGGAATTACACCTCAATCTGTCAATTTGTATCTGATGCAATCCTGATAGGAGTTAAGGGAGTCCTGGTTCTGATGGGAGACGATCCTGTAGGCGGATCTATAGATGTGGGCTTAAAGCCGAGTAGTGTGTTGAAGATGCTAAATTACGAAAATTATAACTCTGTGATCGATTTTTATTTGACGATTCCTGCTAAAATTAAGAGTCCATCATCTATTCAAAAAAAAATTAATGCTAAACCAAGTGCGTTCGTAACTCAATCGATCGCATCTCTTGCTGAGCTAGGTGAGATCGTCGATGTTGCAAGATTTCACAACATCCCAGTAGTGGCGTGCATCATGGTGCCGTCTAATAATAATCAGATGTCTGCAGAAACGATCGGGTTGGATTGGAAAGAATATCAAAATAATGCAGTTGACTTTATAAAAGAGGCCGGAGATCTCGCAAATGAAGTTCTACTTACTTCACCCAATAGTTTTAGGTCAGGTGTAGAACTACTTGAAAGATTACGCGAATAAGCCTGACTAAATCAGATTGCATCCTCATTTTTACGAGCTGTAATTACTTCTGTAGCAAGTTCATCAAGAATCTTTCTCTGATAACTGTACAAATTGTTATCTTCGCTTAACCTCGGCCGCCTGTATTCAACAGCTATTTCCTTTTTGACTTTTCCCGGCCTACTAGTAAATATCACGACTTTGTCTCCAAGGCAAACTGACTCGGCTATGTTGTGTGTAACAAAAACAATCGTTTTCCTTGTTCGCGCCCAGATCAGTTGTAATTCTACCATGAGCAGGTCTCTAGTTTGTGAATCAAGAGCTGCAAAAGGCTCATCCATTAGTAACACTTCTGGGTCCGTGACGAGTGCGCGAGCGATTGCAACACGTTGCTTCATACCGCCTGATAGTTGGTAGGTAAATGCTTCGGCAAATTTTTTCAACTGCATCATGTCAAGAAAATGCATCGCTATTTCGTGTCTTTTTTCCTTTTCAATGCCAGCCATTTTCAAACCAAATTCCACGTTGTCTATCACTTTGAGCCATGGGAATAACGCATTCTCTTGGAATACCATAATTCTATCTGGTCCCGTTTCTCGAACCGGTTGGCCGTTCAAAATTACTTCGCCAGAAGTTGGCTTGTCGAGTCCTGCTAAAATGTTCAGCAACGTGGTCTTGCCGCACCCTGATGGGCCGACAAAACATACGAACTGTCCCTCTTCAATATTTAGATTTATATTTTCTAGTGCGGTCACAGAACTCGCTCCATTGTTTGCCTCGAACCCTTTGGTAACATTTCTAAGCTCAAGTTTAGTCATCTACAAAGTCTCCTTCCTGAGGATACATGATGGGGTATTCTGTAGGATTTAATCTATACTGCCAGGAGGTCATTTAAGTTATCGAATCGCATCACAACCTATCAGGAGATCGTAGCATGCAGCAAGAAAAAGAGAGAGATAAACAAAGATTTCAGGATCTCGATAGTGAAGTGCAGGTGCTAAAGAAAAAGCTGGATCAGAAATAACGATGCCTTTGGATAAGATTGTTGTTGATTTTGAAAGTCGCATTCGAACAGCTTCATCAAGCTATTTCGCAGCATCCACCTCTAACTAGATATCTATCAGTACTCAATACCCAATGAAATTTAGCTAGAATTCAAACACAAAATATAGATTCAGAAACAAACTACTCAATAATTATAATTATTATGTCAGAGCCAGCCAGCTATAAACAAGAAAGACTTCAAAAGCAGATCGATTGGCATAGCGAAAAGGCGCAGTCCAAATGGTGTAGCTGTTAATCCAAATACCAACATGATTTATGTAGCTAATTTTGATGATAAGAGCGTCTCTGTTATAGATGGTAAGACAAATAGTGTAGTGAAAATTATTCCAGTAGGCAGCAGTCCAAATGCTGTAGCTATTAACCCAAATAGCAACATGATATATGTGGCTAATTTTGATGATAGTACCGTCTCTGTTATAGATGGTAAGACAAATAACGAAATAGGAAATTTGGGAGTAGGCAAATCTCCAGACGGTGTAGCTATTAATCCAAATACCAACATGATATATGTGGCTAATCAAGGCCGTGACACTGTATCTATCATGAAGGGTACTATGAATTGAGATAATTTCGTACAACTGTTTACCAGTTCTATTCGCCATAGATTTAGCATATTTGCATTTACAAGGAATGTTGGCCGAGCAACAATGTATAAATTTAACCCAAGTTTTGAGGCAGCAACAGTTTGTATTTGATATCGCGCGAGAAGAATCGATAATGTACTTAATAATGCTGAGCTGCTAATGTACAGGATGCATTAGAGAATAGCATGAGGTATCGTAGACAATGCTAATCAAAGAAATAAACTGACCACAAATATCTCTTGGACGCTATTTTTGATAGCCACAAACAGAAAGAAACTGTCAAGACAAAAATGGTGGTGCTGTAACCTAATCAGCCAAGAAAAATAAGCTGTCCCTAAATTAACAGTTCGCCATGTCCCTAAGTTAACACAAAATGTCCCTAAGTAAACAGGCCATCCAAATATCCCTAAGAATTACCAGAGTCCAATATGATCTCTATTAATTATTTAAATGGGAGTAGAGTAGGAGAAAAGTTAAGCGAGGTGGTTTGCGATTTAGGTGTGGTTGGGGTTGTGGGGGCAGGTTAGTGGTCAGCAGACTGCTGGGTGCCGAATCCATATGTTCAGGAAGTAGTGTCACTAATAGATTTTCCATCTGCCATGAGATTACCAATCCGGTAAGCTGGTTGTTCGGTTATCTTATCAAAAACTGTTTCATTGATTGTACGAATATTCGGCCCCATTATCGCTCCGCATCAAGAGCTCGTCTTATTCCGATCGATATGTTCTTTTTTCTATCTTCTGAAAAAATTATTCCAGTGTCTCTTTGTGTAATATAGCAATATAGCAACGACGATTTCTAACCCACTTTGAAGTTCCATATTTGGTCTTTGTTTGCTCAGTCGTTCTACAAAGATCGCAACTTACTCCGGTGGGAACGAACCTCTTTTTCCAATTAGCTCTTGCGTCGCATTTGCTAGGTAGGGTTTTAGAAGAATCATTGCCTAACGCTGCGAATTTAGCCGTTTGCGCTCAGAATTCCTGCAATTCTTTCATCTGGTGTCACTCTAAAAGTTTCCTTCAGTCATAATATTATGTTATTTGGTTCTATATATCGTTGCGTCTATGTATACGCTCGCTCCGCCATGTTCGCATGCGCCGTGCGAATTGCGAACAAGTGCTAACATGTTGCTAACACAAATCCGTGGACGGATTACGATCCACATCGATTCGCGCGTGATTTCTTGAATTAGAGTGGATATTGTATCCAATTTGTGGACTAAAGTCACCCCCTCTCAATGTTGATACACTCGGATCCATACAATAGTCCAGAGTATGTCCAAGCCAAATAAAAAACAAAATATATTTATGGCGGTTAACTCTTTTTTCCATTGAATTCATATGTGCTGCTTCCACACATGGTTGACATTTTAGCCTCCTAACTTAGTTTACATTCCAGTCTTGGAGTGTAATAACAAATGGATATAATAGAAAAACAGGTACAGAATGATATTTGAACCTGAACGTTCAGGTAAGACTATATCGGATGTTTGCTTTGCATCTGGATTTTCGAGAGAAACATGGTACAAAGGGGAAGAGACGATATGATAATGGACGAGACATGATACATCTGGCCTTGATGGATTAAAGAACCAATTAAGAAAGGCATATAATATCAAATATGTGAAGTAACTGAAGAACTGAAAAGCTCATTCTTGAACTGAGACTTGATCCGAAAAGAATAAGGTTCAAGCTAAAGAGAAAGTATGGGAGTTCGCTTAGGCACAAAAACCCCTCAATAGAAGGCCAACAAAGAAAGATAATAGCTTTGACAGAAGACAAGAAGGATATTGGTGATTTTTACGGAATACAGAATCAGGGATCTGTAAGAGCATGTAGAAGAATTTGTCTAAGTTGTTGAAGAATAACTTAGTTTCTTTAGCTTATCCTGCTTCCTCTGCTGTCTTTTGCCTTCAGCCACGACTGACTGCGAATAATTCTTAAATGAAGGGACAAGGGGTAACGGCTTATAATCCAGTACAACCTGTTCCATTTTCCAGTGACAGCTCCAGCAAAAGCCACATTTTATACATGTAAATTCAGTTCCGTTTGTACAAGATTTGCATTCTCTAGATCTTAAGATTAAAGTATGCCGGAGATTTTCATGTGGTTCAGAGTTGATTCAGCGGTTAATCACCTTCCGAAACGTTCCTGTTCTACTCCTGGAACGGTCTTGAATGTTCTTTATGTGCATTAGGGAATTACCACGTAGTTCTACTACTACGAATCATCAAGTCGAATCGATGGATCAAGTTGCATTAAGTGTAGATCGAGGTGGTATGCAAACAAGAGGCAATCTCTCCACAGAGAAAGTCGTCGTTATGGTTCAGATAGGACTATTTCAATCGACCCTGGATGGGGCTCGTCTAATCCCGGCATTTGTGTAACTGAAGTTAGAGACGGTAGGATTGCTGTTCTTTTTGCCGAAGAGTTCACGTGAACGTGAAACAAGCGAGAAGATGATATTATATTTAAGTTGCTCCTGTTTACAGGATGTTTACAAAAAGGGCCGAATGTTTACATATGTTTACAAATTGTCTACAAATAGAGTGGACGGATCCATATTCGTATCAATTTGCGCGCCATTCTGTGGATTAGAGTGTATAATGTATCATTAAAGTGAACTAAAAGTCGCACCCCTCTCACTGTTGATACACTCGGATCCATATACTTGTCCAGAGTAGGTCCAAAAATTTAAAAAGCGAAATAAAATAGATACCGGCATCTGGCCTGCATGATGAGGTTCTAATGGTTTCTCTGCTCCTCGACAAGCACGTGTCGGCACAAAATCAAGAGGACCTTTACCTTCTAGAACGCGCTCATGCTTTGTGTCCACGGCCCAACATAACGTCTTGGTGGATCTGTCTGAATATCCACATATACGTACATCGTGTCATCATTTTCCTGCTAACAGTACATCCAAGATTGGATAAGTTAATCACATCACTCCATACTGTCGTCGATAGCAAACGTTGACTAGACACGCAAGCTATCTCGTACGATGATTTTTTAGATGCTATAAGAATGAACCTAAAGCAGTTCGATTATACTTAAATGACAGATATGCAAAATAAGATTGAATTGACAGCAGAGAAGTTATGAGACATACCAGAAAATGTCCTCTTTGTGACGTTCAACGAGGTGAGCAATGCCAATTTTGCCATGGTAAAGGAGTAGCTAATTTTTGACAGATAAAAAAGAGACTAGGACCTTACATTGACAGAAGAAGACAGGAAGGATATTGGCGTTACGGCATAATTAGTAGAGCACATGGATTTTTATTGAAAATCAAGACACAGCATGGTAATAAATGAAGTAGCAATAAGAAGATTAACTCAATATCTGTGATTGATTTATTTGAGAAGATCCAGTATCTGATCTATCCGTGCATCGGTCTTAAAACCGTTAGGATCTAAACTTGTTCTAGAGGCTCTGTAACCAATCGAGCGTAGCTGCTCAATAATTTTTTGCAATGGTTTAGGATTTGTCATTAACCTAGATGCGATTTCATCGGAGAGGAAATAAAATGGGATATCATCAAGCTCTTCAGTGCATGTAACCAGAATTTTCTTCAGGTATTGCATTGGAGCAAATACTTCGTCATCTGTGTCCAACAAATAACTCATTTTTTTAACAAAATCCTTGTCGAACAATCTCGTAATCCACAAATAGCCAGCAAAACTGTGGGTGCTTCCACATAGTTCACACGGTTCTCCTCTATCATATTCTGTAACTGCATTCCTATTTCCGCACTTTGGACAGTCTCGCAAGTAGCCAATGCGTTTAAAGACCGAGTTGGCCTCAAGGCGACTAACAGATACCGTAAGGTATACTCTCAAATAATGAAGATTGGCATGGACGAATATCGGATGGACAACAAGATCGAGTCTTGCCGCGATTAGTGCGGTTAAAGATATTATTAGCCGAAGCGCAGTTTCACGTGCATAATGGTTGTTAAGTGGCTTTCCGTAGTATTTGCGCATACAGACTTGTGGGTGTACGCCGCACAGAACAGCCGTATCTGTAGCAGTGATGGAGACCATCCCTCCCTTGTTTACCGATCTTAAAAGGCAATCTATATAGGCTGATGGACTGCCGAATGGATCTAGGTCTACTATCGAAAACCTCTCGTAATTTTTTGAATCATGGCTCGTCAGAAATCCGACCACATCCTGTGTTGTAAAAGTACACTTTTGTGTTACAAGATTGATTTGAGCAGCTTTTTTTGCTGCGTCTATTGCAACGCTGTTTATATCGTTGATATAAATTTGTTCGAGCTCTGGGACTTCAACTGCGACTCTTAATGCTCTTGCTCCGATTCCTCCAAATGGATCACCAAAGGTTTTAGGATTTTTGTTTATCTCAGGTACAAATGTCTTGTATACAAGTACAGAGATATCCCGATT